>DASWOE010000186.1:0-26412 GCA_036398875.1 Rhizomicrobium sp. | reverse complement strand
CGCCTTGCTGCTGACCGCGGCCGGACCGGCCCGGGGCAAGCGCGTGACCACCCATTGGGCCTTCATCCCGTCGCTGCGCGCCCGGGGCGAGGCCGCCGAAGTCCTCGAAAATTATCGTTACGTGCAGGACGGCAACATCGTCACCGCCGCGGGGGTCTCGGCCGGCATCGACATGGCGCTGTGGCTGGTGGGCCGCCTCTTCGACATCGCCTTCGCACGCGCGGTGCAGCGCCAGATGGAGTACGAGCCTCTGCCCCCTTATGGCGGTTTCACCGACTAGAACTCGGCCTTTCATTCGCCCTATTGGGTGTGCTCTTATCCCGTCGCTTTGCGAGGGGTCGCAAATCCAAGGGAGTGGGCATTGATGAATTGGAAGACGTTGGGGTTGGCCGTGATGTTGCTGTCGGGTTCGGCTGTTCCCGCGCTTGCGGACAGTGCATGCATGGAGCCGATCGCGCCGGCCGCCGTCGATGGCGGCAGCGCCACCAAGGCCGTGATGAACGGCGCGCATGACGACGTGATGACCTTCCTGAAGCAGTCGGATGATTATCAGGTCTGCCTGTTCAAGGAATTGAACGATCAGAAGCTGGCCGCCAAGAAGGACAAGAAGGACATCGACCCGGCGCTCGAGGCCGCGGTGAACGCCAAGGTCGCCGCCAACCAGTCGCTGAAGGAAAAGGTCGGCGCCGAATACAACGCCGCCGTCGGGGCCTATAAGGCCAAGAATCCCGGCTGAGGCGTTCGCCGCCCGTCGAGAGGGCCGTGCCCGGCGCGGCCCTTTTTCTTTGCCGGGCGCCTTGCCTGTCCTTTGTCCGCCGCCGGGGCTGCGAATCACGTATCGTCCCGCCATGACACGTGCGGCCCTTGCCGAGCAGCGCAGCCTTCGTCGTGCCCAGGCGCATGCCGCGACGCGCGACGCCATTCTGGAGGCGGCGCGCCGCGTCGCCGCCCGCGATGGCGCGCGCGAAATGTCGCTGCGCGGCGTCGCGGCCGAAGCGGGCTTCGCGCCGGCGGCGCTCTATGGCTATTTCTCCCGCCAGGACGAGCTGTTGCTCGCCCTCGCGGCCGAGGACCTCTCCCTGCTGGCGCGCGCCATGCGCGCCGCGACGGCGCGCCCGGACGGGACCGGGCGTCTTGCCTCGGCGTCGGCTGCCGCGCTGTCTTCCCTGCGCGAGACCGAGTCGCTGGCCGCGGCGCTCGCCGCCATGCCGGCGCAGGCCGGATCGAGCGAGGCCGAGCGTCTGTTCAACGGACGGCTGATCGCGGTCCTGAAGGTCCTGTCCGAATCCTCCGGCAATCGCGCCGCGACGCGCGCCGGGCAATGCGACGTCGTGCTGATGGCGGCGGCCGTGGCGGGCCTTGCGCTCTTCGCCCGTTCCGGCCGGCTCGACGCGCTGGGGTTCAATGCCGATGAGCTCGCGCAGCGCCTGGAAGCGCATTTCGCGCTGCCGCGCTGAGACCGATCAGGGCGCGGCGCGTCCCATCCGTTCGATCTCGTCCTGCACCACATCGGGCCGTTCCATCGGCAGGAAATGCGTCGTCCCCGGCACGGGCACGATCCGCGCCTCGGGCTTGAGGCGCGCGATGGTGGCGATCTCGCGCGGCCGCGCGATGCCGTTCTCGCCATGGATCAGCGTCAGGGG
The DNA here is from genome assembly GCA_036398875.1 of Rhizomicrobium sp. Lineage (GTDB taxonomy): Bacteria > Pseudomonadota > Alphaproteobacteria > Micropepsales > Micropepsaceae > Rhizomicrobium. Next base: position 24,769 of record DASWOE010000186.1, on the reverse strand, counting down.
GCAGCGCACCCGGCGCGCCAATCGCGCGATGCCGGCCGGCGCGTTGCGGAAGTTCGCCGCCTCCCAGGCCGGATCGCAGGCCAGCTGCATCTCGGTGCCGTTGCCGGTCGGCTTCAGTCCGCCGCGCAGATAGTCCTCGATGACCGCATCCGGCCAGGTCTTGAACGCGCCGCGGCCGCGATAGGCCGAGAGCGCCATTTCGAATGAGGGGAACACCGCGCGCCGCTTCGCCGCCAATGCCGCCAGGTTCCTGCCCGGCGCCGGCCACCGGCGCACAAGCCGCAGCAGCCGCACCATCTGCCATGCGAAGCGCGGCATCAGCACCGTCTCGACCAGGATCAGTGCGCGGACGCGCTGCGGATATCGCGCCGCCACCATCATGATGGCGATGGCGCCCATCGTATGTGCGGCCAGGATGACCGGACCTTGCGCCAGCCCGGCGACGACCTCGGCGAGATCCTCGCCGTAGATCCGCCAGCCCGTCTGCATGCCGGGTTCGGCCTTCAGCGTGGTGAAGCCGTGACCCCGCATGTCGATGGCCGCGACTCGAAAGCGGCCCTGCAGCGGCGTCAACAAGCCGCGATAGGTCTGCGCGTCGAAGCCGTTGGCATGGGCGAAATGAACCAGCGGCGCGTCCGCCGCCCACTCCAGAAACGAAACCTCTCCGTCGGGGAATGTCAGATTTTTGCGCACGCAACCTTGCATGTATCGGATGTGGCGGTCGGCGCGGCGACTGTCAACCGGACCGCGCCGCCGGCGTCCTTTACGCCCCCGGCTCCGCGCCCTACATATTCCGCCAACGATATTCAAAAAACGGCCGGGAAACGCCATGCATCCGTCGCTCGTGGTCCAGAAGACGCCCGACAAGGCCGCCGTCGTCATGGCGGGCACGGGCGAAACGGTGACGTTCCGCGCGCTCGAAGAGCGTTCGAACCAGGGCGCGCAGCTCTTCCGCGCATTGGGCCTGAAGACCGGCGATGGAATCTGCATCTTCATGGAGAACAATGCGCGCTATCACGAGATCTGCTGGGCGGCGCAGCGTTCGGGCTTGTACTTCACCGCGATCTCCTCGCGCCTGACCGCCGGCGAGGTCGAATACATCGTCAAGGACGCGAACGCCAAGGCGTTCGTCGCCAGCCATGGCCTGGCGCAGGTCGCGGGCGACGTGGCGCCGCTGATCCCGGGCGTGACGCTTCTGATGGTCGGCGGGACGATCCCCGCTTTCGCGTCCTATGAAGATGCCGCCGGCAAGATGCCCGCGCGGCGCATTGCCGACGAAACCTCCGGCGCCGCGATGCTCTATTCGTCCGGCACCACCGGGCGGCCCAAGGGCGTGCGCCAGCCGCTGTCGGGGATGCCGATCGAAACGCCGGCGCCGCTGGCCGGCCTCCTCGGCCTGCTGTACGGCATCGACGAGAATTCGATCTATCTCTCGCCCGCGCCGCTTTATCACGCCGCGCCCCTGCATTATTCGATGGCGGCGCAGCGGCTGGGCGCCACCGTCGTGGTGATGGAGCATTTCGAGGCCGAGGCCGCGCTCGCCGCGATCGAGACCTACAGGGCGACGGCGAGCCAGTGGGTGCCGACCATGTTCATCCGTATGCTGAAGATGCCGGATTCGCAGCGGCTCAAATACGACGTCTCCTCGATGAAGTCGGCGATCCACGCCGCCGCGCCCATCCCGATCGAGGTCAAGCGCAAGATGATCGACTGGTGGGGCCCGGTGCTGCACGAATATTATGCCGGCACCGAGGGCAACGGCATGTGCTATGTCGGCTCCGCCGACTGGCTCGCCCATCCCGGCACGGTGGGCAAGGCGCTGCTGGCGCCGGTCCATATCTGCGACGAGGCGGGCAACGAGTTGCCGCCGGGCGAGGAGGGCACGATCTATTTCGCCTCCGCCGCGCAGTTCGCCTATCACAACGATCCGAAAAAGACCGCGGAGTCGCGCCACCCGCGCCATCCCGACTGGTCGACGCTGGGCGATGTCGGCAAGCTCGACGACGAAGGCTATCTCTACCTCACCGACCGCAAGGCGTTCATGATCATCTCCGGCGGCGTGAACATCTATCCGCAGGAGGCGGAGAACCTCCTGATCACCCATCCCAAGGTCGCCGACGTCGCGGTGATCGGCGTGCCGAACGAGGATTTCGGCGAGGAGGTGAAGGCCGTGGTGCAGCCGCTCGACTGGAAAGACGCGGGCCCGGCGCTGGCGGACGAGCTGATCGCCTATTGCCGCGCGCGGCTTTCGCCGATCAAATGCCCCCGGAGCGTCGATTTCGATCCCGAACTGCCGCGCCATCCGACCGGAAAACTCTACAAGCGGCTGATCCGGGACCGCTATTGGGGCAAACGCGAGTCGCGCATCGTCTGATGCCGGCCTCGCCGATCCGCCCGCGAACCGAACGAATGACAGGAGCATCGCCCATGAAAAGCGCAACCTTCGAAACCGTGGCCTCGCTCGCGGGGACCGAGATCGGCGTGTCCGACTGGGTGGAGATCACCCAGGACCGCATCAATGCCTTTGCCGAAGCGACCGGCGACCACCAGTGGATCCATGTCGATGTCGAGCGCGCCAAGACGCAGATGCCCGGCGGCAAGACCATCGCCCACGGCTATCTGACCTTGTCGCTCATCCCGTGGCTGACGGGCGGGATGCTCAGGATCGACGGCGTCACGCGCGGCATCAATTACGGCTCGAACAAGATCCGCTTCACCAACATGGTACCGGTCGGCTCCAAGGTCCGCGCGCGCCAGAAGCTGCTGGCGGCCGAGCCCAAGGCCGGCGGCATGCAGCTCACCAACGAAGTGACGATCGAGATCGAAGGCCAGACCCGCCCCGCCTGCATCGCCGAGACCATCAGCCTGATCTACAAGTAGTACTTGATACGTATCAAGTATCACGGTAGCATCCGCGGCATGATACGGTCCTTCCGTTGCCGCGAGACCGGGCGGATATGGTCGGGCCGCCGGAGCGGAAAGTTTCCCGCAGACATCCAACAGCGGGCGCTGAACAAGCTCCGCTTGGTGGATGCCGCGGCGGCGCTGGACGATCTGCGCAATCCGCCCGGCAACAGATTGGAAGCGCTGCGCGGCGATCGGCGGGGACAGTTCAGCGTCCGTATCAACGATCAATGTCGGATTTGCTTCCGCTGGCAAGACGGAGATGCGCTTGATGTCGAAATCGTGGACTATCATTGAGGCCCGCACGTGACGTTGTTGCGCAACCCCCATCCGGGCGAAATTCTCCGGACCGAATTTCTGGACGAGGCGGGCATGAGCCAGAATGCGCTCGCCGACGCCATCGGCGTGCCGCCCAATCGTATCCATGCGATCGTGAAAGGGACGCGGAGCATCACCGCCGACACGGATTTGCGCCTGTGCCGGTTCTTCGGTTTGACGGACGGCTTCTTTCTGCGCTTGCAGAACGCCTTTGACACGATGGACGCCAGGCGCCGGATCGCATCCGAAGTGGCGCACATCAAGCCGCTGCGAGGTCGCGCCGAGGCGGCGGAGTAGTCACGCCCCGCGGAAATGCGACGCCACGGTCCACACGCCGACGGCGATGAAGCCCAGGCCCGCGATCAGCTTCAGCGGAACGAACGTCAGATAGCGCTCCGCCGCCGTGCCCAGCGCCACCGCGATCGCGGTGGAGAGCACCAGCGCCCCGGCCGCCGCGGCGAACACCGCCCAGGGCGACGTCGTCGATTTGGCGTCGCTCGCGAACAGCAGCGTGGCAAGCTGCGTCTTGTCGCCGAGCTCGGCCAGGAACACGGTCGAGAAGATCACAAGCAGATCGCGCATGGTGGCCGCCGATGAAGGTTTCGCGTCGGCCGGCAGTCTCGATGGCGCGGGCGCTTGACGGAAGACGGGCCGGCGGGATCGAATTGCCGCAGACCGACCGGGAGGAACGACGTGCCGCAGATCGCCGCCCATGGCATTGGCCTGGAATACGTCTCCTACGGACCGGAAAGCGCGCCGGTCGTGCTGCTGATCATGGGGCTGGGCGCCCAGATGACGCGCTGGCCGCTGCCGTTCATCCAGCAGATCGTCGCCAAAGGCTACCGCGTCGTCACCTTCGACAACCGCGATGTCGGCCTTTCCCACAAATGCGACTCGGCCGGCCCCGCCGACATCGCGGCGCTGTTCGCGGCGGCGGCGGCGGGCCAGCCGGTGCGCGCGGCCTACACGCTGGACGACATGGCCGACGATGCCGCCGGCCTGCTGGACGCGCTCAAGATCGCCGGGGCGCATGTCGTCGGCGCCTCGATGGGCGGGATGATCGCGCAGATGCTCGCCGTGCGGCACCCGCAAAAGGTCCTGTCGCTGGTCTCGATCATGTCCTCGACCGGCAATCCCGCGCTGCCGCAGGGCAAGCCGGAGGTCATGGCGGCGCTGATGGCGGCGCCCGATCCGCAGGACTTCAAGGCGATGGTGGACCACGCGGTGCGGGCGCAGACGCTCATCGGCAGCCCCGCCTATCCGCCGGACGAGGGCATGCTGAAGCGCCAGACCATCGCGGACCTCAATCGCTCGACCTATCCCGTGGGGATCGGGCGGCAGATGGCCGCGGTCATCGCCGGCGGCGACCGGCGCGCGGCCTTGAAGACCATCGCGGTGCCGACGATCGTGGTGCACGGCCAGGACGACCCTCTGGTGCCGGTCGAGGCGGGCCGCGACACCGCCGCGGTCATTGCCGGTGCCGAACTGCGCGAGATCCCCGGCATGGGCCACGACCTGCCGGCGCCGCTTTTCCCCGCCCTGGTCGATGCGATCGACGCGGCCGCCCGCCGCGCGCGCCCCTGATCGCGAACCGATGCTATAAGGTCGCGGTTTCGACGGGAGAAAGACGATGCGCGCCTTGAAATGGATTGCGATCCTGCTGCTTGTCGCCGTGGCGGCCGTCGCGGTGCTGATCTGGACCGGCGGCGAACAGGCGAAGCTCCCCGCGACCGCCGGCTATGGGCCCACGCCCACGCTGCCGGCGCCCAATGCCACGCTGATCCCCACCATCAACCAGGCCAAGGCCGTCGGCTGGCCCGACGGCGCCAGGCCCGTGCCGGCGCCCGGTCTCGCCGTCGCCGCCTTCGCCGCCAAGCTGACCCATCCGCGCTGGCTCTATGTTCTGCCCAATGGCGACGTGCTGGTGGCGGAGACCAATGCGCCGCCGCACCCCGACGACATGAAGGGCGTCCGCGGCTTCGTCGCGGGCATCATCATGGGCGGCGCCGGTGCGGGCGTCGCCAGTCCCAACCGCATCACGCTGCTGCGCGACACCGACGGCGACGGCGTGGCCGACAAGCGCTTCGTGTTCCTCTCCGGCCTCCATTCGCCCTTCGGCATGGCGCTGGTGGGCCATGATTTCTACGTCGCCGACACCGACGCCTTGCTGCGCTTTCCCTACCGCAGCGGCGACAACGCCATCGCGGCAAAGGGCGAGAAGGTCGTCGATCTTCCGGCCGGCACGATCAACCATCATTGGTACAAGAACGTCGTCGCCAGCCCCGACGGGACCAAGCTCTACGTCGCCATCGGATCGAATTCGAATGTCGGCGAGAACGGCATCGGCGCCGAGGCCGGACGCGCCGCGATCTGGGAAGTCGATCCGAAGACGAAGGCGTCGCGCGTCTTCGCCACGGGCCTGCGCAATCCCAACGGCATGGCGTTCCTGCCCGGCAGCAACACGCTGTGGGCCGCGGTCAATGAGCGCGACGAGATCGGCAGCGATCTGGTGCCCGACTATATGACCTCGGTGAGGGACGGCGGCTTCTATGGCTGGCCCTACAGCTATTATGGCCGGCACGTGGATATCCGCATGCAGCCGCAGCGGCCCGATCTCGTCGCCAAGGCGATTCCGCCGGATTATGCGCTGGGCGCGCACACCGCCTCGCTGGGGCTGACCTTCTCGGACGATGCCAGGCTCGGTCCGGCCTATGCCCATGGCGTCTTCGTCGGCCAGCACGGGTCCTGGAACCGCAATCCGCGCGCCGGCTATCGCGTGATCTTCGTGCCGTTCGCGGGCGCCAGGCCGGACGGCGCGCCGCGCGAAGTCCTCACCGGCTTCCTGTCGGCGAATGGCGACGCCCAGGGCCGCCCGGTCGGCGTGGCGGTCGACAAATCCGGCGCGCTGCTGGTGGCCGACGACGTCGGCGATACCGTGTGGCGGGTGACGAAGAAATAAGCCGATGGACGATCGGGGCTCCCCTGACGAAAGGGGGACGCTGGCTGGGGCGGAAGGGATCGAACCTTCGAATGCCGGAATCAAAATCCGGTGCCTTACCGCTTGGCGACGCCCCAAAGCTCTCAAAAGGCGGCGGACCATAGGGCCTGCCTTTCGGGCTTTCAACGTGGGCATGGCCTCGCGCCCTGCCGCGGAGCGGCATTCCGCTATTCCGCGTTCGCGCGCCCGCGGCTGAATCCCGAAAGACCGGCCCGGGCGCCGGTTGCGGCGCCGAAATGCCCTCTATATAAGGTCGCCTCCCGCGCCGGGGCCCGAACGCCCAGGCGACCGACACAGGACGCTGCCCGGCGTCATTTCGGCATCGGAGAGTAGCTCAGCCTGGTAGAGCACTAGCTTCGGGAGCTAGGGGCCGGAGGTTCGAATCCTCTCTCTCCGACCATCCGCCCTCGCCGCGCCCGCTGCGATGGCGGCGAGGCGCCGTTCGGCGGATGCGCGCCGGCAAAGCGGACCATCTGGAATTTTCGCCCGCCATGTTGCGCGCCGTCGCCGCAATGATATCGTCTCGGGCCGGCCGTTGCCGACACGGGATGTTTGGGCCACGTTCCAAATCCCGGCCTCCCACTCAGGAATGGAACCGATCTGACCGCGCCGCGTTTTGCTCACGGCGAATTGCGGGTAGGGGAAATCGTGGCCGCCAACCGATGGATATTGCTCGCGGCGGTGCCGTTGTTTCTGGTTCTGGCGGGTGTGGCGTACCTGACGGTGGCCTTCGCCCAGAATGAGCGGGCCGAACAGGGCTGGGTCGTCCACACCTACCAGGTCATCGACTCTCTGCGCGCCGTCCTGGCCGATGCCGCGGACGCGGAGACCGGCGAGCGCGGCTATCTCCTCACCCACAAGCCCGGCTATCTCCAGCCCTTCCACGCGGCGAAGCTGCGGACCGCCCGCGATCTGGATCGCTTCGAATTTCTGACGCGCGACAACCCCCAGCAGCAGAAGCGCGCCGGCGCGCTGCGCGGCCTGGTCGAAGGGCGCCTGCGTCTTCTGGACAGCGCCATCGCCGGCAGCGGCGGCGTCGCATCGGTCCCGCCGAGCCTGGTGGCGCTGATGGACCGGGGCAAGGCGGTGATGGACATGGTGCGGCTGATCGTTGCGGCCGCCCTGGACGAGGAGCAGCGCCTGCTCGAACAGCGCATCGCCACGCGCCGGGCGGTCGAGCGGTCGGAGATCATGAGCGCCGTTCTGGCGGCGCTCCTGGCGCTGGTCGTCCTGCTCGGCGCCGCCGGCCTGCTGGTGCGCAACAATGCGCGCCTGGCGGTGAGCGAGGCCCTGCGCCGCCGTCAGGCCAGCATCCTGCAGGCGACGCTCGACAACATCCGCGACGGCATCCTCGTCTTCGACGAGACCGACCGCGTCGCCGCCTTCAACAACATCTTCTTCCGCCTGATGGACTTTCCCGAACGCCTGGCGACGATCGGCGCGACGCTGGATGCGTTCAAGGATTTCGACGAGGGCCAGGTGCGGCGCCCCTTCGGGGAGGTGCCGCTCACCGGTGCCGGCGAGAGCCGTTTTGAGCGCGTGCTGCGCGCCGAGCGCGACCTCGACGTCTATCGGGCCGCCGTGCCGGGCGCCGGCTTCCTGGTCGCCGCCGCCGACGTGTCGGCGCGCGTGCGCGCCGAGGCCGCGGTGCGCCAGGCCCAGAAGATGGAGGCGGTGGGTCATCTGACCGGCGGCGTGGCGCATGATTTCAACAACCTGCTGCAGATCATCAGCGCCAATCTCGATCTCGCCGTCGCCGATGCGCGCGCCAATCCGCGCGTCGCGGAGCGGCTGCAGAACGCCATCGCCGCGGTGGAGCGCGGCTCGCGGCTGACCTCGCAGCTTCTCGCCTTCGCGCGCCGCCAGGCGCTCGATCCGCGCTCGACCAATCTGAGCCGTCTGCTGCGGGACATGACCGACCTACTGCGCCGCACGCTGGGCGAGCGCGTCGAGGTCGAAGCCATTGTCTCCGCCGGGCTGTGGAATACCCTGGTCGATCCCTCGCAGGTCGAGAACGCGATCCTCAACCTCGCCATCAACGCGCGCGATGCGATGCCCGACGGCGGCAAGCTGACGATCGAGCTGGCCAACGCTTTCCTCGACGACGCCTATGCGGTCCAGCATGCCGAGGTGACGGCGGGCCAATATGTCATGCTGGCGGTCAGCGATACCGGAACCGGCATGCCGGCCGGGGTCGTCGCGCGGGTGTTCGATCCCTTCTTCACCACCAAGCCCGAAGGCAAGGGCACCGGCCTGGGGCTGAGCCAGGTCTACGGCTTCGTCAAGCAGTCCGGCGGCCATGTGAAGGTCTATAGCGAGCCCGGCCAGGGCACGACGGTGAAGATCTACCTTCCCCGGACCAGGAAGCCCCAGGAAGGCCTGGGCCCCGTGACCACGACCGACGCGGTCGGGGGCAGCGAGACGATCCTGGTGGTCGAGGACGACGCGGGCGTGCGCGCCGCCGTGGTCGATATCCTGGGCGAGCTCGGCTACGCCGTGCTGAAGGCGGAAAGCGCGGAGCAGGGCCTCGCCGTGATCGGCAGCGGCGCGCGGATCGATCTGCTCTTCACCGATGTCGTGATGCCCGGGCCGATCAACACGCGCGAATTCGCGCGCCGCGCGCAGGAACTGCGGCCGGGCCTCAAGGTGCTGTACACGTCGGGCTACACCCAGAACGCCATCGTCCATAACGGCCGGCTGGACGACGACGCCTTCCTGCTTTCCAAGCCCTATCGCAAGGACGATCTGGCGCGAAAGCTGCGCAGCCTGCTCGACGTGCCGCAGCCGCCCGGGCCGGACGCGCCGATCGACGCCGCGCCGCCGGGCCGGCGGCGCAAGGTTCTGGTCGTCGAAGACATCGCGCTGATCCGCATGACCACGATCGACATGGCGCAGGAGATCGGCTTCGACACGGCCGAGGCCGGCGACGCGACCGAAGCGCTGTCGCTCCTGCATGCCGATCCGGCCATCGACATCCTGCTGACCGACCTCGGCCTTCCGGGCATGAATGGGCGCCAGCTCGTGGACGAGGCGCTGCGTCTGCGTCCGGGCCTCAAGGTCGTCATCGCCAGCGGCTATTCGACCGAAAGCGGCACCGGGGTCTTGCCGGCCGGGGTGGTTTCCCTGACCAAGCCGTACGACATCGGCGCCCTGAAGAACGCATTGTCGGGCGTGTAGTGCGGATCCGGTTGCGGCCGGGCGAAATCGCCGAAAACGTGTCGTGGCCCGCCGTCGCGGCCATGACAGGCGGCTTGGGTTGCATCGCTTGAAAGCGGCCGGCTCTGGCCCGCCGCTCCAAAAAAGAAACCCGCGGAGCCTTTCGGCGCCGCGGGTTTCCGATTTTCCGGAGCTACGCGATCACGGATTGAGGATGTCCGGGATGTTGTAGGTCAGCGTCGCGACGACGCCCGTCGTGCAGGCGTTCGCCGTCACCATGTAGAAGCCGCAGGTGATGGTGCCCATGTCGGTTCCGTTGGCGCGAACGTCGAGCGCCCAGTGCCGCCAGGTCGCCGTCAGGCCCAAGTCGAAATGGGTGTAATCGCTCGGCGCCAGATCGACCCATTGATGGCCGACATTGGCACTGACCGACAGCCAGTCGAGGAGCGGATAGGAGGCCGTGCCTTCGATGTACTCGCCGACGCCGCCGCCCAGGCTGAATTGCGGCGAAACCGCGCCGGTGACCGTCAGCGCCAGATCGCCGAAGCTGTGCGAAAGCTGGACGATGCCTTCCAGATAGCTCGCCTCGCCGAGGACGCCCGTGGCCAAAAAGAACTTCGGCTTATTGAAGTCCGGATAGGCGTAGTAATAGGCTTCGACGTTCAGGTCGGTGCCGCCCAGATCGAAATGCTTGCCGCCGTAGAAGTCGGTCTCGAGGCTCGGCGTGCTGCCGAGGAACGCGACGCCCGTCCAGTTGATCTTCGACACCCAGGTGCCGGCATAGAAACCGTCCGGACCGCTCCAATTGATCGAGGCCTGCGGGGCCCATTCGCGGTCGTTCTGGCTGATGCCGCGGAAGCGGTAGTCGCTCTGTACATCGACATAGCCCGACAGCGTGCCCCAATCGTCATCGGCCATGGCCGGCGCGGTCGTGGCCACCAAGCCCGCCACACTGGCGGCGCCCAGGAACAATTTCATCGTAAAGTCTTTCATAATCAGCCCTCTCGTTTGCGCCATCTTGCGCACGCAAAATCTCACGCCACGCCTGGGTCCGACTTTTGTGACCGCGCCGTATAAATTCAATACCGAAACAGTCCGTGCGCGCACGTTTCGTGCGAATGGCAACGGGTTTCGGGCCGCCGTTGTTGCGGCGCAACACATTTTTGCACGAATGCTAGGCACTCCGCCGACCGAATGGGCGTTAACGACGTGCTCCGGCCATATTGAGGTGGCTGCCGCCGTCGGTGAGCAGGGTCTCGCCGGTGATGTTGGCCGATTCCGGCCCGGCCAGGAAAACGACCGATTTGGCGATCTCCGCCCCGTCGGCCAGGCGCTGAAGAGGGTTCTTCCTGCCTTGCGCTTCGGCGATCCGTTCGGCCGCCTCCTTGCCGAACTCCTTGGCGAACCAGTTGGTATCGACATAGCCGGGGCATACGGCGTTGACCCGCACCTGCGGCGCCAGCGCCCGCGCCAGCGAATAGGTCATGGTGTTGAGCGCGCCCTTCGACGCCGCATAGGCGACCGACGAGCCGATGCCGGCGACGCCCGCGATCGACGATACGTTGACGACCGCCCCGGCGCCGTGGGCGCGCAGCGGTTCGATGCAGGCGCGGATCATCTGGAACGGCCCGATCACGTTCACGGCGTAGAGCCGGGCGAAGTCCTGCGCGGTCAGGGCGTCGAGATCGGCGTGGTTGGCGGCGAATTTCGTCGTGCCGGCATTGTTGACCAGGATATCGATGCGGCTCCAGGCCTCCATCGCCATGCGGGCCAGGCGCCGGCAATCGTCGTCCTGCGCCACGTCGCCCTGCACCAGGAGCGCTTCGGCGCCGGCCTGGCGCACCGCCTGCGCGGTGGCCTCCGCTTCGGCCCTGCTCTTGGTATAGTTCACCAGCACGTTGGCGCCGCGCCGGGACAGCGCCTGCGCCACCGCGGCACCGATACCGGTCGCGGAGCCTGTGACAATTGCAACCTTGCCCCTGAGGTCGTCCTGTTCCATGTGCCTTTTCCCCGTCATGTTCTGGTGTTGAAGTCGCGTAACGGATCGTACTGTGCGGGCGTGGGGCCCGCCAAGGAGAGCCCATTACCACCTCCGCTGACGTCATGACGCTCGATGTCGCGCGCCGCGCGCGCCGCCATGCGCATGCGGCGTCGTCGATGCGGATCGTCTTGATCCGCCACGGCCGGCCGGCGATCCCGACCAATCCGCGGACCTCGCATGCCGGCTTTCGCAGCTATATCGACGACTACGAGGCGGCGGGGCTCGATCCGGCCAGCGCGCCGCCGGAGGAGCTGCAGGATCTCGTCAAGGAGCTGAGCGCGATCTACACCAGCGACCGTCCGCGCTCGACCGGCAGCGCCAAGGCGCTGGCGCCCAACACCGAGCTGATCGCCGATCCGCTGTTCGCCGAGGCGCCGCTGGCGAGCCCGCGCATCCCCCTGCTGCGTCTGAAGGTTCCGGCCTGGGCGGTGATGGCGCGCATCCTGTGGCATGCCGGCTACCACCCGGAGATCGAGAACTATCGCAAGGCCAAGCATCGCGCCGCCGAGGCGGCCGACATCCTGATGAAGCGCGCCGGCGAGGAGGGCGCGACCGCGCTGGTGGCGCATGGCTATTTCAATCTGATGATCGGGCGCGAGCTGCGCCGCCGCGGCTTCCGCCGCTCCGGCTCCGACCGTGTGCGCTATTGGAACGCGGTGATCTACGAATTGCCCTGAATGGCGGCAGGCGGACGAAGCAGGAGTGGACCCGATGCCCGAAACCAAATTCGATATCCCGGCCGCCGACGGCGCGGCGGAGGCTTTCCTCTTCACGCCGTCGCAGGGTGCCGGCCCGTGGCCGGGCGTGGTGTACCTCACCGACATTTTCGGCATCCGCCCCGCCTATCACCAGATGGCGCAGCGCCTGGCCGACGAGGGTTACGCCGTCCTGCTGCCGAACTGCTTTTATCGCGCCGGACGCTTGCCGCTGTTCGACTTCGCGCCGCAGATCGGCGAGGCGCGGACGATGAAGCGCTTCGGCGAACTGCGCGACGCGCTGCCGAACGACGCGATGGGGCCGGACGGCGCCGTCTATGCCGATGCCCTGCTCGTGCGGCCCGAGACGAAAGGCACGGCGGCAGGCATTGCCGGCTATTGCTTCACCGGGCAGATGGCGCTGCGCGCGGCCGCCGCCGCGCCTGACCGGTTCGTGGCCGCCGCCTCGTTCCACGGCGGTAATCTGTATACGGACCAGCCCGACAGTCCGCACCTGCTGCTCCCCGCGGTCGCGGCGAGGCTCTATTTCGGCCATGCCGAAAACGACCATTCCATGCCGGCCGAGGCGATCGCGAAGTTCGAGGCGGCGCTGGCGGCATGGGGCGGGACTTGTGAAAGCGAGACCTATCCGGCCCGGCACGGCTGGTGCGTGCCCGGCCGCGACGTCTACGACGAGCAACAGGCCGAACGGGCGTTCGCGAAGCTGGCGGAGCTGCTGGACGCGGCGTTGAAATAGCCGCTGCGTGCTACACCGCCTTCAGGCGCTCCAACTCGCACTCGAAGGCAAAGCACAACTGCGCCGCCTCGGCCTCCGGCAGCCAGTTGCTCATCTGCGGGAAGATGGTCTGGTAGAGACGCAGCCTCCGCGCCGGCATCGCCCTGGCCGCGCGCGCTTCGGCCAGCATGCGCAGCAAATCCCGCCGCACCTCGTCCGGATCGGCACGATAGGCCTGCGCCGGCTGGTCCTCCAGCAGGTCGGGCTGCACCTCGGTGCGGAACAGGTCGGGTTGTCTGTTGTAGGCCATGGCGTGTCCGAATCGGCCAGAGTCTGCGTCATCCGCGCGCGGCATGCGAGGCGGATGCGGGGCTTATCCCCACCATCGCCTAATCGGCTTTTTCTTTTGTTTTTGGGACGGAACCCGGCGCCGGCGCGAGCAGGCCGGCGTCGATCAGCGGACCGTCGCAGATGCGCGCCAGCAAGTCCGCTTGCGCCGGCTCCAGCGCGACCAGCCGGCCGAGCACGTTGAGGAGGTCGAGCAGGTCCTCGGTATATTCCGGCAGCCAGTGATCTGGCTGGATGGCATCGAGCGGCGACGGCGGCCGCTTGTCGCCGATGATCGGCTTGCTGCGGTCGCGCTTGCGGTAGCCGAACCACTGCCACAGGACCTGTTTGCCCGAGACCTCGTAATCCCACATCGCCTGGCTGACATGGTCGACATAGCCCTTGCCGACAACGAGGCGGTGCTTCGCAGCGTCATACGACATCGCATCGGGCAGCGGCTCCGGCGCGCCGGGAATCTCGCCGCCGGCGGGGATGGTCGGTGCCGCGCCTTTCGCCATGCGCGGCGCGGCCTTCGGCCGTCCCGCCTTGGCATCGACGAAGCGCTGGCCATAGGTGTGAAGCCAGACGACCTCGCGGCCGAGCGCCGCAGCCTCCGCGAACAGCTTGGCGTCGGCCGTGAGCGGCAGGCGTAGGCCCGGCTGCACCAGATCGTCGGCAAAGCGCTTGGTGAACGCGGGATGCGCCATCACCGCCGCGATATAGGCGAACACGTCCTCCGCCGTGACCGCTGTGCCATATGTTTTGGCAAGAAGCGCGAGAATTTCGGCGCGGACATTGGACTGCGACGCGGCGGCATCGCTCCAGAGCGGATAAACACGGCCGCCACGGCCGTTGTAGTGATGTAAGTCTGGAATGGCTCCTGTCACCGTAAGTGCCGGGCCATTAGTTGGCGTACGGTCTTCCGGAGCTGTTAAGAAAATCTGCCGAACAGAAAACATCTTCCAAAGTGTAGGGTTCGGCTGATTGATCAAACGAGCATCTGGAATGATCCATTGTCGATCGAATGATCGAAACGCATATCGCGCAGGCTCGATAACCGCTTCCTCGTCGTCCATTACAGCTTGGAGGCGCGTGGGATGGCCGGTCAGACCCTCCCCAAGTTTTTTACGAACATGCTTGTCGCCCGGCTTTCCGTTCCGCAGATGCGGATGAAACAATATCTCCTTTCTTGACGAATCCTTTTCGGAGATCAGTCTTGCCCAACGATCTTTGAGCGAAGCCTGGTCGGGTGAAATGATCCATGTGCGTCCTGGCATGACGCCCGATCCGTTGTAGACGAAAATCTCTTGAAGGGTCGGGAACTGAGCCCATGCGCCGGTCGCGGCGGGCAAAAAAGGCGCGCGCCAGTCGGGAAGGCAATCGATCCAATCGGACTTATGAAGCGAAAGGTCGCCAAGTTCGACGAATTTCGCTTCTCGATGCCCTTTGGCAAGTGACAAATATTGCACCACCGCAGGCTCTTCTCTCGACTTTCCGGACTTCTTCGCCGCCAGGACGATGCAGACCAGCTGCTGCACGCCTTGGAAGATGCGGGTCGCGACTTCCGGCTGGTGGCCTTCCGGCGAACAGTCGATGACCCAGATTTCGGAGCAGGTGCGGCGCAGGTCATCGCGCATCTTCTCGAAGCCGGGGCCGTTCAGGAATCCCGCGACCGTGATGAAACAGACGATGCCTTCTTCGTCTTTTTCCGGCAGGCCGGTGGACTCGGCGAAGCCGGAGCCGAATACCTTCCACGTCGCCCAGCGCCAGAAATAGACATAGAGATTCTTCAGATGCTTGGCGTGCGCGCCGACACCCCATTGCGGCGGCGGCTCCCAGCGCGCCATCGGCGCCTGATTGCTTTTCACGCCCGACGCGCCGACGGTGCCGGATTCGATCCATCCGCCGCGGCCCTTGGCCTTCTCCTTGTACGGCGGATTGCCGATCACCACCGTGATGCGCTGTTCGCGCTTGATCTTGTTGGCGTCGCGCCGCGACTTGGCGACCGGCTCATAGACCTGGCCGAGCGTCTCCTCCTCGATGAACGGATTGCCCAGCGTGTCGGTGATGTAGAGGCGAAGCTCCGGCAGCGGCGGCAAGGGCTTCTTCGGCGTCGCCATCAGCGCCTGCATCTCCGCCATCAGGCGAAGCTGCGCCACCGCGAAGGGGCCGACCTGAAGCTCGAAGCCGATCAGCCGCTGCGCCGCCGCCTCGATCGCGCCGCGCACCGCGCCTTCGCCCTGGTCGCCCGCAACCGTCGATGCGATCCGCCGCAGCACGCCGAGCAGGAACGTGCCCGTGCCCGTCGCCGGGTCGGCGACCCACACATCGGAGGACGCGAGGCCCTTCGGCCGCTCGAAGAGCGGGCCTCGCAGCGCCTCGTCGACGAGATTGACCATCGCACCGACCACTTCGGGCGGCGTGTAATAGGACCCCGTGCGCTTGCGCAGCGCGTTGTCATAGACCTCCAGGAAGTCCTCGTAGAAATAAAGCCAGGCCTCCGGCTTGTCCTTGCTGATCGTGTGCCAGTCGACGACGTCCAGCACGCGGGTCAGCGTCTTGAGCGAGGTCTGCAGCGCCTCCTGATTCTCGACATCGTCGGTCAGGATGCGCAAGGCCGCGCCGATCAGCGAATTCGTCTTGCGCAATGCCTGCGCCGCCGGTTCGATGCCTTTCTCCAGCTTGATGTCGCGCGCGCGGGCGACCAGCAGGCCGAACGTCACCGCCTGGGCATAGCCGTCGGCGAACTGGGCGTCGTCCGCAGTGGGGAACAGCAGATGGCGCCAGTCCTTGGCCAATCCGGTGAGCCCGGCATTGCCCTGCTCCATCTGCTCGACCACTTCGTCGCGCAGCAGGCGGCAGAGCCGCGCGCTGATCTCGGCGAGTTTCTTCGCAGAATTCGGCGGGACCGGATTCCACTGAAAAAAGCTCGAAACGATGGCCCGCAGCGTTTCCGGCCCGCCAAGTTTCGCGCCGGACGTCCTGATGTCGCCGTCGAGATGGATGACCTTGTCGACCAGCTTGCCGTCCCGCCAGAGGCTGAAGCTGTTGCCGTCGGTGTACAGCAGGTTGGGAAGCGATTTCAGCTTCTCCCATTGATCTCCGTCGTGCGTCCCCTTCTCGAATTTGCGCGGATCGGCGCCCTTTCCGGGCGCCTTCACCTCGACGAATCCAATGAGCGCATTGTGCCGCGTGACGGCGAAGTCCGGCCGTGTCTTGAGATGCTTGAGCGCCGTCTCGCCGATCAGGGCGATCGTCTTGGGCGGAAGGCCATCGATCTCTGTCAGATCGTGAAAGAGAATTTCCAGAGGGTTGCGAAGCTGATCCTCCGGCGCGCCGTCGATGGCGGCGTTCGATAATTTCGCCTTTGCGCGGGCGCCGAACTCGGAGATCGCGCTCGCGAATGTCTTGCTCACAAGCCCCTCACCTTGTGCGCCGCCGCCCTACAGCATCGCCGGGATGACCCGGTCCGGCGGCTTGTGGCCGTCGGCGAAGGTCTTGATGTTGATGATCACCTTCTCGCCCATGTCGATGCGGCCCTCGATCGTCGCCGAGCCCATATGCGGCAGCAGCACCACGTTCTTCAACTTGAGAAGCTTGGGGTTCACCGCCGGCTCATGCTCGAACACGTCGAGGCCGGCGCCGGAAAGCTGCCCCGCCTCCAGCATGCGCGCCAGCGTGTTCTCGTCGATCACCTCGCCGCGCGCGGTGTTGACGATATAGGCGCTCGGCTTCATCAGCTTCAGCCGCCGCGCGCTCAAGAGGTGATAGGTCGCCGGCGTGTGCGGACAATTGACCGACACGATGTCCATCCGCGCCAGCATCTGGTCGAGGCTCTCCCAATAGGTCGCCTCCAGCTCGTGCTCGATGTCGGCGTGCACGGGCTTTCTGTTGTGATAGTGGATCTGCAGGCCGAACGCCTTGGCGCGCCGCGCCAGCGCCTGGCCGATGCGCCCCATGCCCACGATGCCCAGCCGCTTGCCATAGACGCGGTGGCCCAGCATCCAGTTCGGCGACCAGCCCTTGAAGTGGTCGTCCTCCAGCTCCTTCACGCCTTCCACCAGCCGGCGCGGCACCGCCAGGATCAGCGCCATCGTCATGTCGGCGGTGTCCTCGGTCAGGACGCCCGGCGTGTTGGT
The DNA here is from genome assembly GCA_036398875.1 of Rhizomicrobium sp. Lineage (GTDB taxonomy): Bacteria > Pseudomonadota > Alphaproteobacteria > Micropepsales > Micropepsaceae > Rhizomicrobium. Next base: position 7,455 of record DASWOE010000186.1, on the reverse strand, counting down.
GACGGTGATGCCCTTGTCGAGCGCGGTCTTGACGTCGATATTGTCCACGCCGGTGCCGAAATTGGCGATCAGCTTGAGGTTCGGGCCGGCCCGCACGATGACCTTGGAATCGACCCGGTCGGTGATGGTCGGCACCAGCACGTCGGCCTTCTGCACCGCCTCCACCAGCTCGGCCTGGCTCATCGGCGCGTCGTCGAGGTTCAGCCGCGCGTCGAACAGCTCGCGCATGCGCGTCTCGATCGCGTCGGGAAGCTTGCGCGTGACGATCACCAGCGGCTTTTTCGCGGCCATTTTGGGAGGTTGACCTTATGGAAGGACGCCGTTATCGGCCCTCGTCCGGTCTTATCAGATGGTCCGACCCGGTCAAGGATCGCGGCCCTTCGCAAGCCTCAGCCATTGCTCTGCGTCATCGCAGAATAGACCAGGGTGCGCAGGTCGCGGCGCAGCGTCAGCCGCGCATCGCTGCCCAGGACCTGGGTCATGAACACCACCGCAAGGTCTTCCTTCGGGTCGATCCAGAACGCGGTCGAGGCCGCGCCGCCCCAGAAATATTCGCCGGCCGTGCCGGGCAGGTGGCTGAGCGCCGTGCTGACGGTCACGCCGCAGCCGAGCGAGAAGCCGACGCCGCTGTAGCCGGCCTCGCTGAACAGCCCCTCGCCGGCGACCATGTCGCTCAGCAGCTTGCCGCCCGGCAGCAGATTGGCGCTGAACATCGCCACCGTCTTGGGCGACAGGATCTGCACCCCGTCCAGCGTGCCGCCGCCCAGCATCATGCGGCAGAAGCGCATATAGTCCTGCGCCGTGGACACCAGTCCGCCGCCGCCCGCCTCCAGCTTGGGCGTCTCGGCATAGGCCGATCTGCCGCCGTCGTCCTGCAGCTTCAGCCCGCCGCCCGGCTTGGGCATGTAGCAGGAGGCGAACCGCTCGGTCTTGGCCGCCGGCACGATGAACGCCGTGTCGTGCATCTTGAGCGGCTCGAAAATCCGTGACCGGAGGAATTCGCCGAAGGTCTGGCCCGACAGCTTCTGCACCAGATAGCCCAGCACGTCGATCGAGACGGAATAGTTCCAATATCGGCCCGGCGAGAAATCGAGCGGCAGCTCGGCCAGCTGCTCGACAAAGCCTTCCAGTCCGCCCGGGGTCCGCAGGTCGCCGATATTGCGGCGGCGATATTCGGCGTCCACCGCCGTGCGCGACATGAAGCCATAGGTGAGGCCCGAGGTGTGCATCGCCAGGTCGAGCACCGTCATCGGCCGCGCGCACGGCGTGGTGATGAACTTGCCGGACGTTTCGCCGGTCAGGCTCGGCAGCCCGCTCGCATAGACGCGAAGGTTCTTCCAGGACGGGATGTATTGATGCACCGCGTCGTCGAGCGCCAGCGCGCCTTCCTCGACCAGCATCATCAGCGCCACCGCGGTGATCGGCTTGGTCATGGAATAGATGCGCACGATGGCGTCGTCGCGCCACGCCGTGCCGCGTTCCAGGTCCATCGACCCGGCCGTCGCGCTGTGCGCCAGCGCGCCGCGCCGCCACACCTGCACCTGATATCCGGGCAGCAGGCCGCCATCGACATAGCGCCGCGTCATGACGCGTTCCAAGGTTTCCAGGCGCTTCGCCGAAAACCCGGCGCTCTCAGGCTTGGTCATGTCTCACTCCCGGTTGGCCTTATGGGTCCAGTCTAGCGCAGCAGTCCGGCGGGATCGCAAGACGGACGGCTCGGACCTGGGCTTCAGCGATTCCCACCCGCCGCGCGGATGCGGCGCGCACCGGCGGGAACCGGCCATCGCCGCGTCGCCGTCGAGGCTCTTCATGTTGCCGCATTTGAGGTATGGAGTGTGCCTCAAAGCTGTCGCAAGGATATCTTCGCTTGTCAGATCGTGAAATTCCCGCCGCCGAGCCGGCTGCGGCGGAGTGGATTCGCATTCTCAGCCGCTATCGCGAGCCCAATGGCGTGCGCAGCATTTTCGAGCTTGTCGTGACGGCGGTTCCGTTCGTCGGATTGTGGCTGCTGATCTGGGCGGCCTGGGATTTCGGCTTCTGGTGGGCCTCGCTCCTGCTCGCCGTGCCCGCCGCGGCCTTCCTCGTCCGCCTCTTCATGATCCAGCACGATTGCGGCCATGGCGCGTTCTTCCGCCATCGCCTCGCCAACGACTGGGTCGGCCGCGTCATCGGCGTGCTCACGCTTACGCCCTATGATGCGTGGAAGCGCTCGCATGCGATCCATCACGGCACCTCGGGCAATCTCGACAAGCGCGGCATCGGCGATCTCGCGACCCTGACGGTCGATGAGTACCGCGCGCTCTCGCCGCTGCGCCGGCTCGGCTACCGCCTCTATCGCAATCCGATCGTGCTGTTCGGCTTCGGCCCGATCTACATGTTCGGCTGGCGCCACCGCTTCCCGCTGGGCACCGCGCTCGCCAATTGGCGCGGCTGGGTCAGCCCGATGGCGACCAATCTCGGCATCGCCGCGGTCGTGGTCGCCGCGATCTGGCTGGTCGGCTGGAAGACCTTCCTGCTGACCCAGGTCCCGATCACCCTGATCGCCGGCTCCATCGGCATCTGGCTGTTCTTCATCCAGCACCAGTTCGACGACACGGTCTGGGCCGGCGAGGGCGAATGGAACGTGCACGAGGCGGCGCTGCGCGGCAGCTCCTATTATGTGCTGCCGCGCGTTCTGAACTGGTTCACCGCCAATATGGGCATCCACCATGTGCACCATCTCTATGCCCGGATTCCCTATTACCGGCTGCCGCAGGTGCTGCGCGAGCAGATCCGGCTGGCCGACGTCTCGCGGGTGTCGCTGCTGCAGAGCCTGCGCTGCGCCCGGCTCGCTTTGTGGGACGATTGCCAGAAGCGGCTGGTCACCTTCCGCGACGCGCGCCGCCAGGCGCTCTGACCGCCGGCCCTCCCTCCCATCCTGGTCCTTGCGGCGCGGTGTTGCGCGCCTATGATCGGCCCGTGCTGCGCGGCTGACGGCTTGTCAGTGGCGGCACCGGAGGCGAAAAGCCCCGAATCCGAAAAACAATGATCAACCTCCTGTGGAACGGCAAATCCGCCCCACAGCATATGGTAGGCCCAGGACCCAGATGACGCTTCCCTCAAATTGGCCCGTGATGTCCATTGCCGACGCCCATGCCGCGCTGACGGCGCCCGGCGCGCGCTTCGAGACCGAGATCATCGACATTCGCGGCATCGCGACCAAGGTTTGGAAGAACGCGCCGCCGACCAATCGCGAGGTCTTCCTCGCCGGCCGCATGTATGGCGGGCGCGAGTTCCTCGTCTATGAGGACGACCGCTGCACCTTCGAGGGTTTCGCCCGCGCCACGCTCAAGCTCGCGGCGCAGCTTCAGGCGGACGGCGTGGAAAAGGGCGACCGTGTCGCCATCATCATGCGCAATCTGCCCGAATGGGTCGCGGCGTTCTACGCGGCCGAGCTGCTCGGCGCGATCGTCACGCCGCTGAACGCCTGGTGGACGGGACCGGAGCTCGAATACGGCCTGGTCGATTCCGGCACCAGGATCGCCTTCGTCGATGCCGAGCGGCTGGAGCGCATCTCCGAGCATCTCGTCAATTGTCCGGACCTGACGAAGATCTATGTCAGCCGCTATTCCGACGAACTGCCCAATCCGATCGTGTTCTCGCTGGAAGAGGTGATCGGCAAGGTCAACGACTGGGGCGCGCTGCCGCCGGGCGAGATGCCCAAGGTGGATCTGCACCCGGACGACGACGCGACCATCCTCTACACCTCGGGCACCACCGGGCGCCCGAAAGGCGCGCTCGGCACCCATCGCAACATGACCTCGAACATCGCCGCCGCGGGCTTCTCGGCGGCGCGCAATTTCCTGCGCAAGGGCGAGGCGATTCCCGTCGTCGCCAATCCGCTGGACGCGCCGCAGCGCTCGACGCTCCTGTCGGTGCCGTTCTTCCACGCCACCGGCTGCTTCGCCGTGCTCGGACCCACCGTCGTCACCGGCGGCAAGATCGTGCTGATGCGCCGCTTCGACGCCGAAAAGGCGATGGCGCTGATCGAGAAGGAGAAGATCAACGGCGCCGGCGGCGTGCCCACCATCGCCTGGCAGATCCTCGAACATCCCAGCCGGAACAAATACGATCTGTCCTCGCTGGACACGATGGCCTATGGCGGCGCGCCCTCGGCGCCGGAGCTGGTGAAGCAGATCAAGCAGACCTGGCCGAACTCGGCCGCGGGCAATGGCTGGGGCATGACCGAGACCTCGGCCACCTGCACCACCCATTCCGGCGAGGATTACGAGAACCGCCCGTCCTCCTGCGGCCCCGCGGTCGGCGCCTGCGAGATCAAGATCATGGACGTCGAAGGCGTTCGCGATCTGCCGGCCGGCGAGGTCGGCGAGCTCTGGGCGCGCGGACCCAACATCGTCAAGGGCTATTGGAACAAGCCCGAGGCGACGGCGGCGACCTTCATCGACGGCTGGGTGCGCACCGGCGATCTGGCGCGGATGGACGCGGAAGGCTTCTGCTTCATCATCGACCGCGCCAAGGACATGCTAATCCGCGGCGGCGAGAACATCTACTGCATCGAGGTCGAGAACGTGCTCTACGACCACCCCGCGGTGATGGACGCCGCGCTGGTCGCGGTGCCGCATCACACGCTGGGCGAGGAGCCGGGCGCGGTGGTGCATCTCAAGCCCGGCATGCACACGACCGAGGAGGAGCTGCGCCAGTTCGTCGCCGGCAAGCTCGCGGCGTTCAAGGTGCCGGTGAAGGTGATGTTCTGGCCCGAGACCTTGCCGCGCAACGCCAACGGCAAGATCCTCAAGACCGAGCTGAAGAAGATCTTCGCCAATCCGCGATAGGATTCGCGCGGAGGCGCGAAGAACGCGGCCTTGGTGCGCAACGACCACCGCCGTCTTGGATGTATGCGATAACTCCGCGGCTCCGCGTGAAACCCATGGCCACCGATCTCAAAGTCACCGCCGCCATCGCGATACCGGAAGGCGAGCTCGCCGAGAGCTTCATCCTCTCCTCCGGCGCGGGCGGCCAGAACGTCAACAAGGTGGCGAGCGCGGTGCAGCTGCGCTTCGACGTGCTCCACAGCGCCAGCCTGCCCGACGAGGTGCGGGTGCGCCTGCTGAAGCTGGCCGGGCACCGGCTGACCAAGGACGGCGTGCTGATCGTCACCGCGCGCGAATCGCGCGACCAGGTCCGCAACCGCGAGATCGCGCGCCAGCGCCTCGCCGAACTGATCCGCCGCGCCACCGTCGTGCCGAAGACGCGCAAGCCCACCAGGCCGACGCGGGCCTCCAAGGAACGCCGCATCGATTCGAAAAAGCGCGACGCGCGGACGAAGCAGCAGCGGTCGAAGCGGTTCGAGGATTAGACCCCCGATAGCCTCCTGCGCCGAAGCGAGGACGCTCGACGGCGGCGCTACGGCGTCTGCGCCTTTGCCTGCGCCTGCGCCCACTCCGCCGTGCCGCGGAATTGCGGCTGCGGCGGCTGCTCGCCCGCCGCCTTCGCCCGCTCGGCGATCTGGCGGCCGAGCGCCACGACCTTCGGGATCTCGGCATCGGCAAGCGGCTTCAGGTAAGCCTTGCGCGCCATCGCCTTTTCGACATAGGGCGCCAGGTCCTCGGCCTTTTTCGCGACGCGCTCGGCCTCGCCTTCCTTGAACTCCGGCATCACCTCGGCCGCGAACAGCTCCAGCGCCTCGCAGATGTGTTCGTGCTTGTTCTTGCCGCCCTGCTGGATGAACGCGACCTGATCGACGCCGCTCTGCGCGAAGCCGCGCAGGTGCCGGCGCAGTTGCTCCGGCGTGCCGATGCCGCCTTCGCCGCCGATCCCGCCGCCATCCGGCCCGGCCGCCGCCTGCGCCTTCTGGAACGCGTCCCAGATATTGGTGCGTCCCGGCGTGTGCTCGCCGAAGATGTAGTGGTGGCCGAGCGCATACCCGAAGAAGCGGAAGCCCTCCAGGCCGCGCCGCCGCGCCTCGGCCTCGTCGCGATGGACCGAGAAGCTCGACACCATGCAGATGTTCGGATTGACCGCATGGCCGATCGGCACGCACTCCTCCCTGAAGATGCGGTAATAGTCATCGACCCATTGTTTCGCCTCCGTCGGATCGACGAAGGCGAAGGTCAGCGCGCCGATGCCGAGCCGCGCCGCCAGCCTGATGGTCTCGCGGTTGGAGCACGCCACCCACAGCGGCGGATGCGGCCGCTGCACCGGTTTGGGCACGATGTTGCGGCAGGGCATCTCGAAATACTGGCCCTTGAATCCGGGATAGGGATCCATCGCCATCATGTTGGCGCATTGCTCGACCGCCTCGCGCCACTGATTGCGCTTCTGCTCGACGGGCACGCGATAGCCGCCGAGTTCGAGCAGCGCCGAACTCTCGCCCGTGCCCCACTCGACGCGGCCCTTCGAAACCAGATCCAGCGTCGCGATCCGTTCTGCGACCCGCGCCGGATGGTTGTAGCCCGGCGGCATCAGCGTGATGCCGTGGCCGAGCCGGATGCTTTTCGTCCGCTGCGAACACGCCGCCAGGAACACCTCCGGCGCCGAGGAATGCGAATATTCCTCCAGGAAGTGGTGCTCGACCTCCCACGCATTGTCGATGCCGAGCCGGTCGGCCAGCTCGACCTGGTCGAGCGCGTCTTGAAACAGCTTGAGCTCGTCCCCATCCTTCCAAGGCCGCGGCAATTGATGCTCGTAGAAAATCCCGAAGCGCATCGACGTTTCCCCGTGATCTTTGTTGTTCGCCGAGTAACTGACAATTTGTCAGAACAGTCAAGCGCTCACTAAGGATGCTCCGAGGCCGGCATGTGCTCGGCCGCGGCAGCGAGCCTGCGCAGGTTTTCCTCGTGATCGTCGCGGTCGATCGGGAAGTGCCAGATCGTGACGATCCCCAAGCCATAGAGGATCACCACCGAGGGCAGGTAGACCAGCGCCATGTCGCGCACGATCTCGGGATCGACATGGCCGGGCACCGCGCCGGCCGGAAAATGGATGACCCCCAGCAACAGGCCCGAAGCGAGGATGCCGAGCCCCGACACCGCTTTCGACATGAAGCTGCTGCCGGCGAAGAACAGCCCTTCGGAGCGCCGCCCGGTCTTGAGTTCGCTGTCCTCGACCACATCGGCCAGCATCGCCGTCATCAGGATCGAACTGCCGATCAGCATCGCGCCGGAGATCGCGGCGAAGACGAACAGGATCGGCACAAGGGCGGCCGAGCCGTTCGGCACGAACAGGCCCAGCAGGCGCAGCGAGATGGGAAAGATCGAGATGAACAGTCCGACCGCGAACAGCGCCACGGCGCCCTTTCTCTTGCCCAGGTGCGTGGAGACCGGCAGCGCGACGAAGAAGGCAAGGATGAACGCCACGACCGTTCCCAGCCCCAGCACGAAGATCTGCGTGTTCGGCAGCTCCCAGAAATAGGTGCCCAGATAGATCGACATCGCGAAGACGAGGCCCGTCGCCGTG
>DASWOE010000185.1:0-2208 GCA_036398875.1 Rhizomicrobium sp. | reverse complement strand
ATGCGACGGCAGCACCGAAGCGTTCGGCATGCCCTTGGGATCGAACGCGGCATAGGCATGGCAGGTGATGCAGGATGTGTCGGGCACGGCGACGCCCTTGTTCATGCGCTCGATCACCGAATTGGCCAGGATGGTCGGCTGCTTGCCGGCTGTGAAATCGGTCTGCGTTCCCTTCAGGCAGTAATTGCGCCACACCGGATCGATCTGGTGCCGCGCGAACAGGGTCAGCAGCGCCGGCGATTTCGCGCAAGGTCCGTAATTGGCGTTGGGCAAGGCGCGGCCGGGCACATCGGCGACCGCCGCGCCGAAACCGTCATGGCAGCCGATGATGTCGCAGCGGCCCGGATTGCTGCGATGCTCGAAGGTCATCCACAGCCATTGCGGCAGCGCCTTGCTCTGCACCGACAGGCCCAGCAGCGCATATTCGCCGCGGCGGCCGTTCATCGTGGCGACATTGGTATAAAAGCTGCGGCGCAGCTGCGGCGCCGATTTGTAGGGCTCCAGCTTCCAGCGCAGCACGTCATCGACCAGCGCCCAATCGGCCTTCACCACGATCGCATCGCTCGGGAAGGAGATCGGCTTGCCGTCGGCAAAGGCCTTCACGAGTCCGGCTTTGCTGTAGAGTCCGTTGTCGGCGATCGTCTTGAACACCGGATAGTTGTGCTGCACCTCCTCGCCGATGCAGGCGCCGGGCGGAAAGCCGCCGGCCTGGGGATCGGCCGGCTGACAGCCGGCGACCGCCTTGTGCAAGACCGTCCGCTCCGTCGTTGCCGCCAGGCTGCGGCGCAGCAGCTTGACGCCGCCCGCCGGCCAGCGCGGATGGGCGCCGGCATTGTAGATGTCGTCGTCCGAGGCCCAGGTCTCGAACGCGACGGCCTTGCCCCCCGGTCGCATCGCCGGCGTCGCCATCGTCAGGAAGACGTCCCAGGCGACGCGATCGGGCGGCGGCGCGGCGGCCGGCGTCGAAAGGGGAGCAAGCGCAAGCAAGGCGAACCAGGCGGACTTCGTCATCGTCGTCCCCGTCGAAAACGGTTTCAGGACAGACTCAACGCATAACCGGCCGCGGCGCCGGCCAGCGCCATCCGCGCCAGCCAGCCCAGGCAATGGGCGAAGGTGATCTTCGCGTCGATCTTGATGAAGAAGCCGTCGATCGTCAGCACCACCAGCGGCCCGGCGATCCAGGCCAGCAGCGCGACCGCAAGTCCCGCGCCGATTCCCGCCGCGCCCGCAAAAGCGCAGAGCGCGGCCACGGCGCCGCTCATGACATAGCCGATCAGGCTCGATGCGACGATCGCGCGCCGCTCGGTGCCCTCGCGGATTCCCGGTCGCCATATCTCGGGATGGGTGTTGTAGGCGTCGTGGAACAGCACGCCCATGAACAGCCAGTCGGTGACCATCGCCACCGTGCCGGCGCCGAACGCGGCCGCGACCAGCATCCCGTCCATGCGTCTCCCCGTCCCGAGAGGACAATCTAGGCGGGAATTGCGTCGAAGGCGATGGTCGTGCGCGCCTGCTGCGAGTGGAAGGGCACCGTGCCGTGCCACATATAGGACGGAAACAGCACCAGCCTTCCGGGCACGGGCTTGACGGTGCGGCGGACCGGGCGGTCCAGCTTCGCGGCGAAGGAAGGCTCGCCGAACTTGATCCAGCCCTGCGCGCCGTCCTCGACCGCGCCCGGAACCGCGACGTAGTAGCAGGAGCTGATCCAGCCGCCGGGATGGATGTGGTTGGTGTGAAAGCCCCGGTCGTGCAGCCGCGACGACCAGGAGCCGGACAGGGCGAAGCCGCCCGTCCGCCGGCCGGCCAGCGGGTGATCCGCGCCATCCGCCATTTCGGCGATATAGGCGCCGACCGCCTCATCCAGCCGCACGCGAAGCGCGCGGATCAGGGCATGGGCACCGGTCAGCAAAGGCTCGCTCGTCTGCGTTCCGCGCCGCAAGGTCTGCTCGACAGGTTCGCGCCGGTCGGTGTGCAGCGCGTCGAGATGGCGGTCGAGCGCCGCGTTGAATGCGTCCATGGATGCGAAGCCGGGCGGTGGATGAAGATCGTAGACCCGCACGTGCCGTTCATAATCCGCCAGCCGCGCCGCGCGCGGATCGTCGTTGGCGCGCAGCGCAAGCTCGTGAATCGCCAGAGCGCTCTGGTCGAAACCCAGATGCGGCAGGGCCTCCTCGCTCAGCGCCAGGCCGCGGGCGGCGTCGCCGGCCT
>DASWOE010000184.1:0-16386 GCA_036398875.1 Rhizomicrobium sp. | reverse complement strand
TTGCGCCTATGTGAGCGGTACTGGGCTTAGCCGGCCTTGCGAGCCCGACTTAAGATATAATTCGAGAGCTCAGCCGCGGAGTCCGAAACGCGTCCTGTAAGCTCGGAACGGACCGTCCTTTTTTGCGCCACGCCGAATGCGGCTTCCTCGACCTGCCGGGAGGCTTCCGAAATTTTTTCTGCGACCTTGGTTTTTTCTTTGTCGGTCATATTCGAATCCCTCGCGACGATTCCTGCGGAACGATCGCCCCTCTGCCGATCCGATGATCCGCTTCTTTTCCTAAGCACGGATTAAGGCGAATCGTAGGCCGCTTCCATGAGCGTCGCAAGTGCAACCGCAGCATGCTTGAGAATCCTCGAGTTCGCTGGGTCAAAACGGCCCACCCTGTTGCTGGTTGCGACCAGTACGCCAAAGGGCCGGCTGGCCGGATTTTGCGCCAGTATGGGTTCGGAAACGTAGGATTTGTAGGTCTGCGCATCGTAAGGCTGTTCGTTGCCAACGCCGGCCATCAAAGCTGCAACCTCAATCATCTGCGCATCTGACGTGATCAGTTCCCGGCGGGTGCGAAAAGCGTGCCCTATGTGGCCTTCGTTCGAACCCCAGACCCGACCGGGTCCTTTGGATGGATGATTTCGGGCCTTTTCGCGCCACAACGGCTCAAGGCGCTGAATGGGGTCATTCCACAGATAAACGGCGAAATTCCACATCTCGCCGTGCTCGAAATTGAAGTATGCGTTGCGCTCTTCCACGAAGCCGCCGCAGACGTTCCCGATCGCCTCGGACAGAGCGCCGCGCGACGTGATCCTTTCCGCAGCGTAGCCCCGGACCAAGCCGTTCATCGCGAGAATTTCCGCTTCAAGCAGCGCGCCATATCGGATGTCCTTTGTCATTCTGGCGTTGGCGTCGCGCTCAATCTGCCAATCCAGATAGACCTCCGGTGCCGACTTCACGTTCGTCGACGCAAGCGTAAGGACAAGCGCCATAACGCCGAGAGCGATGAGCAGCGCCCAAAACAAGAAGGGCGATGCAGCGATGATCTTTTCCTGGAACGTCGCGACGAGGCCCACCAGCACTGGGACGACAAGACCTGCAATTATCTCCGACGTCTTATGAAGCCAGGACAGGGCGTTGATGGAATCGCGCACCTTCTGAAACATGTACCCCCCTGCCCGCTGCGGCATCGAAGTATTCAGCGCAACGACAAGACAAACAACCAGAATTATACTCGGGCGAATACATCCGCGCATGGCTCCGGGGAATATAGTTGATTTGGGAGCCGGACCGACTCGGTTCAAGGGATGGCAAAAATAAATCCGTAGGCAGAGTTATCGAACGACGATTTCATTCGATGGCCGCGGCCTGCGCGGAAAAATCCGCGGGCGGCGTTTGATAAGTCCAGCTGCGACAGCGCGACGACGATATTTTGTTGCCAAGACTTTCTCGATCATCCCCTTTTCCTCCGCTCGATCGCATCCCAGACCAGCGCGGCGATGTCGGCGCCGCCGAAGCGGCGGACTTCGTGGATGCCGGTCGGCGAGGTCACGTTGATCTCGGTCAGATAGTCGCCGATCACGTCGATGCCGGTGAAGATCAGGCCGCGCCGCTTCAGTTCCGGCCCGATCGTGGCGCAGATGAACTTCTCCCGCTCGGTCAGCGTCGTCGCCTCGGCGCGGCCGCCGACATGCATGTTGGAGCGCGCCTCGCCGACCGCAGGGACTCTGTTGATAGCGCCGGCAACGGCGCCATCAACAAGGATGATGCGCTTGTCGCCCTGGCGCACCTCGGGAACATAGCGCTGCACGATCACCGGCTCGCGATAGAAGGCCGTGAACATCTCCAGAAGCGCGCCCAGGTTTTCGTCGTCGGGCTTCACGCGGAAGACGCCGGCGCCGCCATTGCCGTAGAGCGGCTTGACGATGATGTCCCTGTGCTCGGCGCGGAAGCTCGCGATCTCGTCGCGGTCCGAGGTGATCAGCGTCGGCGGCATCAGGCCTTCGAACTGGGTGACGAAGATCTTCTCCGGCGCATTGCGCACGCTGGCCGGATCGTTCACCACCAGCGTCCCGGGATGGATGGCCTCAAGTATATGCGTCGCGGTGATGTAGGCCATGTCGAAGGGCGGATCCTGGCGCATCAGCACGACATCGGCTTGCGACAAATCGTATTTGTGCGGCTCGCCCAGCGTGAAGTGATCGCCCTTGACCGCGCGCACGGCGAGGCTTCGCACCTGCGCGGTGGCCTTGCCGTCGCGAAACGACAATTCGCGCGGCCCGTAATAGAGCAGCGCATGGCCCCGCGCCTGCGCCTCCAGCGCCAGCGCGAAGGTGGAATCGCCGCCGATGTCGATTCGCTCGATCGGGTCCATCTGGATCGCGACGGTCAGCATGATGCGGTTCCCTAATTCAGCCGGCGCTTGAGGTCGGTCAGCGACAGCGCCGCCTCGTTGTGCAGTCCTTCGCCCTTGGGCGCCAGTTCGAGACAGCGCTCATAGGCCTTGCGCGAGGCGCCGAGCACGCCGGCCGCTTCGTTGAGCCGCCCGAGATCGAACCACAGATCCGCCCGCCGCGGCGCGATCAGGACCATGCGGTCGGCGATCTCCAGCCCCCGTTGCGTGTTGCCGCGGTCCACCGCCCGCATCTTCAGATTGTTCTGCAGCCGGAGCAAGACGTCGATATCGCCGACCGGCTGCGCCAGATGTGCATCGGCCAGCACCGCGAGCATCGACTGGCCGGCCTCCAGCACGGCGCCGCCATTGAACGGATCGATCGTCAGATCGTCGTGGCGAAAGCCGATCCGGACCAGGAAATGGCCCTGGGTGTCGAGGCCGCTGGCGGTCATGCCGGCGGCGCGCGCGGCGTGCATGTAGAGAATGCCGAGCGCCACGGGCAGGCCGCGCCGGCGCTCGATCACGGTGATGAGATCGGCGTTCTGCGGATGGTCGTAGCTCAGCCGGTCGCCGTCATAGGCGAGCTTGGTGTTCAGCAGCGTCGAGAGCGCGAAGGCGCCGTCGCCGACCCGCACCAGCGAGACCGCGAATTCCTTCATCGCGCCGGCGATCTCGTCGAGATGGCGCTCGAACAGATCCAGCGAAACGGCCGGATGATCGAGCGCGGACAGCATCAGCGCCGCGCGCGCGATGTCGAGCGGCTCCTGCCCGCTTTCGCCGATCCGGCGCAGATAGACGGCGGCATCCTCCCTCATGGCCGCCACGCATCGGGGAAATGGCGCGGCCAGGCGCGCGGAGAGACCGTCACGACGTCGAACCGCACCGGGGCGCGGGCCAGCGCCGGCTTGCCGGCGACGAACAGGCCGGCGGCGCGCGCGATGCGGGCCTGCTGGCGCCCGCCCAGGCTGAGCGCGGCGCTGCGCGCGTCCGCCCGCGCCTTCACTTCGACGAAGCACAGCACGCCCTTGGGCGAGCGCGCCACCAGATCGATCTCGCCCAGGCGGGTGCGCACGCGCCGGCCGAGAATGCGATAGCCCTTCAGCCGCAAGAGCAGCGCCGCCAGCATCTCGCTGCTGCGGCCCTGCTTCTCGGACCTTTGGCGTTTGGCGGTGAAGCGGTCAGGCGTCATCGGACTTCTTGGCGAGGGCACGTTCGTAAATTGCCTTGCGCGGCACCGCGAGCGCCAGCGCGATCATCTCCGCCGCCGCCTTCACCGGCATGAAGGGCAGCGCCCGGTCCAGCAGCGCATCGATGCGGGCATAGTCCGTCTCCTCTTCGCCGGCCGGGCCGACCACGATGGTGACTTCGCCCCTGGGAGGCGCCTCCTGGGCGTATTGCGCCGAGAGGAGGCGAAGCGTGCCGCGCCGCACCTCTTCGTGCAGCTTGGTCAGCTCGCGCGTCACGGCCACGGCGCGGTCGCCCAGAATGTCGGCCATCTGCGGCAGCGATTCGGACAGCCGCTGCGCCGATTCGAAGAAGATCAGCGAGGCGCGCAGACCTTTGAGCTCGGCCAGGACGGTGGCGCGCTCCCCGGGCTTTGACGGCAGGAAGCCGGCGAACAGGAAGCGGTCGGTGGGCAGCCCCGCCAGCGCCAGCGCCGTCAGGCTCGCCGATGCGCCGGGGATGGCGTGCACCGGCACGCCCTCGGCCAGCGCGGCGCGCACCAGCTTGTAGCCGGGATCGGACACCAGCGGCGTGCCGGCATCGCTGACCAGCGCGATGCGCGCGCCGTGGCACAGCCGGTCGATCAGCCGGGGCCGCTCGCGCGCGCCATTGTGGTCGTTATAGGCGCTGAGCGGCTTGGAAATCCCGTGGATGGCGAGGAGCTTGGCGGTCACCCGCGTATCCTCCGCCGCAATGGCGTCACAGCCGGCCAGTACATCCAGCGCCCGCAGGGTGATGTCACGGGCATTGCCGATCGGGGTCGCGGTGACGTAAAGGCCCGGCGCCAGCGCCGCGCCCGATTTACGGAGTGCGTCCAAAGTCTTAGGGTCCGTGGCCGCAGGAGGTCTCAATGCCGGTGTCATCCCGTTTTGCCGTCTTGGCGCGAAGCATGCGCTTTATTGCCACCGCCGGCGGCCTCGCGATAGCGCTGGCCGGCTGCGCCACCAAGCCGGCGGCGCCGCCGCCCGCCCCGGCGCCGGTCGCCACGACGCAAGCGGGCCATCCCCTGACCGCGAACAGCCCGGCCTTTTTCACGCCGTCGAATATTCCCGCCGACCATGTCCCGGCGCGGGTCGGCATCATCCTGCCCTTCTCCAGCGGCACCCCGGCGGTGAAAGCCCTGGCCGCGGCGATGCTGAAATCGGCGCAGATGGCGCTCTACGAATCGGGCAATCGCGACATCGTCCTGATGACGGCGGACGAAGGTTCGACGCCGGCCGATGCTTCGGCGGCGGCCGAGCGGCTGCTGAACCAGGGCGCCGAGATCATCGTGGGGCCGCTCTATGGCCCTTCGGTCCGGGCGATTTCGGGCGCGGCGCGCGATCGCGCCGTGCTGGTGCTCGCCTTCTCGACCGACAAGACGGTGGCGGGCGACGGCATCTATCTGATGGGCGTCCAGCCCGAAGGCGATGCCGCGCGGGTCGCGCGCTACGCGCTGGACCACGGCAAGCACAAATTCGCGGCGCTGGTGCCGCGCACCGCCTTCGGCGACGTCACGCTGGACGCCTTCAAGGCGGCCGTGACCGACGGCAAGGGCGAGCTGGGCGATATCGAACGTTTCGACGGCACCGTCGATGGCGTGCTGGCGCCGGCGCAGCACATCGCCAGGACCGAGGCCGACGCGCTGTTCCTGCCGCAGGGCGGGGCGATGCTGCGCGCCGCCGCGCCCACTTTGGGGGCGAGCGGCCTCGACCCGGCCAAGGTCAAGCTGCTCGGCACCGGGCAGTGGAACGACGTCGCCAATCTCGCCGAGCCGACCTTGAGCGGCGCCTGGTTCGCCGCACCCGATCCGAAGAACGAGATCGCCTTCAACGCGAAATATCGCGACGCCTTCGGCGCCGGTCCGCCGCCGCTGGCGGCGCTGGCCTATGACGCGGTGTCGCTGGTCGCGGCGCTGGCCAAGGGCGAGCCCTATAAGCGCTTCACCCGCGCCGCGCTCGCCGATCCCAACGGATTTGCCGGCACCGAGGGCATATTCCGCTTCACCCCCGAGGGCATAGCGGAGCGCGGCCTCGCGGTCCTGGCGGTGACGCCGGACGGCTTTCATCTGGTCGATCCGGCGCCGACGACGTTTATGAAACCGGGGTCGTAGGGCGCCCCTCATCCTGGGACGGGCTCAGGACGAGGTTTGATCCAGGGCCTTCGCCAATTCTGCGATCACGCCGTTGAGCAGCAGGCGTCCGCGCGGCGTCGCGGTCAGCCGGTCGCCTGCGAGGGTGAGCAGGCCGTCTCCGACCAGCGACGCGATGCGCGCGGCATCGGGCGCCATGCCCCAGCGGGCGCGGTAGGCCGCGAGGTCCAGCCCCTCGGCAAGACGCAGATTCATCAGCAGATGCTCGCGCGCGGCATCTTGCCGAACGATCGTGCTCTGCTCGATCAGGCCATGGCCTTGTCGCGCCACCGACTCGCGCCAGCGTTCCGGCAGCCTTTCGGTCTGCGTGGCGATGCGTTTGCCCGCGATGTCGAGACGGCCATGCGCGCCGGGGCCGACGCCGGCATAGGCGCCATAGCGCCAATAGATCAGATTGTGCCGCGCCTCCGATCCGGGCCGCGCATGGTTGGAAATCTCGTAGGCCGAGCGACCGGCCGCGTCCGTCATCGCCTGGGTCAGTTCGAACAATTCGGCGGCGCGATCGTCGTCCGGGATGGTCAGCGCGCCGGTCTTGTACAGCGTCGCGAACGGCGTCGCCGGCTCGATGGTGAGCTGATAGAGCGACAGGTGATCGGTGCCGAAGGCCAGCGCCTCGGCCAGTTCCGCGCGCCATTGCGCCGGCGTCTGATGCGGGCGGGCATAGATCAGATCGAGCGAGACGCGGTCGAAATTCCGCATCGCCAGCGCCAGCGCCGCCTTGGCTTCGGCCGCGCCGTGCAAGCGCCCGAGCATCTTCAGATCGGCATCGTTCAGCGCCTGGACGCCGAGCGACAGCCGGTTGACGCCGGCGCCGCGGTAATCCGCGAAACGCGCCGCATCGGCGCTGGCGGGATTGGCTTCGAGCGTGACTTCGACATCATTGGCGGTGCGCCACAGCCGGGCGATGGTGTCGAGCGCGCGGCCGATGCTTTTGCCCCGCATCAGCGAGGGCGTTCCGCCGCCGAAGAACACGGTCTCGACGATCGGCCGGTCGGCGCCCTGGCGCTCTGCGGTCCATTCCAGCTCGCGGACGATCGAATCGATCCAGCCGTCCTCGTCGATGGCGGTTCGGACATGGCTGTTGAAGTCGCAATAGGGGCATTTGGCGGCGCAGAACGGCCAATGCACATAGACGCCGAAGCCGGTCATGGCTCCGCGCCCCGCAACCGCTTCCAAGCGTCATGGCCCGCGAATGCGGGCCATCCAGGTGACGCGGATATTGCTTGCGCCCGGTTGGCTCTACGCCCAACCGGGTGGCCCGCATTCGCGGGCCATGACAACGGAAGCTTCCGAACGACGGCCACGAGCGTCCCGTTCAAAAAATATCGCTCGCGACCAGTTTCTCGAAGGCCCGCGTGCGGTGGTTGATCTTCAGCTTCGCCGCCGGGTCCATCTCGCCGAAGGTCAGGCTCTCGCCATCGGCGACGAAGATCGGATCGTAGCCGAAGCCGTTCGCGCCGCGCGGCGGGAAGACGAGACGGCCGTGCACCTCGCCTTCGAAAATCCGCGCCGGCTCGTGCGGCAGGGCGAGCGCCAGCGCGCTGACGAATTTCGCCGACAGGTCGGTGGCGCCCTTCGCCATCAATTCCTGCTCGACCCGCGCCATGGCAGCGGAGAAATTCCCGTTCGGGCCGGCCCAGCGCGCCGAAGTGACCCCCGGCGCCCCGCCGAGCGCGGCGACGCTCAAGCCGGAATCGTCGGCCAATGCGATATGGCCGGTCGCGTCCGCCGCGAAGCGCGCCTTCAGCGCCGCATTGCCGGCGAAGGTTTCCTCGGTCTCCGCCGGTTCGGCGATCTCCAGCTCGGCGGCGCCGATGACGTGCAGGCGCCAGGGCGCCAGCAGCGCCACGATCTCGCGCACCTTGCCCGGATTGTGGCTCGCCACCACCAGCGTGTCGCCGCGGAACAGCTTCATCCCAGCACGGCCTTCTGCAGCGCCACCAGCTCGCCGATGCCCTTGCGCGCGAGCTTCAGCATCTGGGCGAACTGGTCGTCGGTGAAGGGGGCGCCTTCGGCGGTGCCCTGGATCTCGACCAGCCCGCCGCCGCCGGTGAGCACGAAATTCGCATCCGTCTCGGCGCTGGAATCCTCGGCATAGTCGAGATCGAGCAGCGCCTCGCTTTTCCAGATGCCGCAGGAAATCGCCGCGACATGATCCTTGAGCGCCGGCCTCGTCACCATGCCGGTTTTCTTCATGAAGCCGATGCATTGCGCGAGCGCGACATAGCCGCCGGTGATCGAGGCCGTGCGGGTGCCGCCATCGGCCTGGATGACGTCGCAATCGATCACGATCTGGCGTTCGCCGAGCGCGGCCAGATCGACCACGGCGCGCAGGGAGCGGCCGATCAGGCGCTGGATTTCCTGGGTGCGGCCGGACTGCTTGCCCTGGGCGGCTTCGCGCTTCATGCGGTCATGGGTGGAACGCGGCAGCATGCCGTATTCGGCCGTGACCCAGCCCTTGCCCGTGCCGCGCAGGAAGCCGGGCGCGCTGTCCTCCAGGCTCGCGGTGCAGCGCACATGGGTGTCGCCGAATTTCACCAGGCAGGAGCCTTCGGCGTGCTTGGCAACGCCCGGTTCCAGGGTCACGGTACGCATCTGGTCGTTTGCGCGAGCGGATGGGCGCATGGTGGATTGCCTTGAAGTTTGGGGCGTCGCCCGTTACCTAGCGGCTTTGCCGGCGCCGGCGCAAATGCCCACGGCCCCGGGAAAGAAGCTTCCGTGAGATCAAAGGTTTAGGGAATTGGATCAGACTGCCGCCCGCGCACTGAACGCAGTCCTGGGCGAACGGCCTCGGGAGGTGTTCCGCCATCTGGTGGAAGCTTTCCTGTCGTCCGGCGAGCCGGTGGGCTCGCGCACCCTGTCCCAGCGCCTGCCGCTGACGCTGTCGCCGGCCTCGATCCGCAATGTGATGGCGGACCTGGAGGCCATGGGCCTGCTCTATGCCCCGCACACCTCGGCCGGGCGCGCCCCGACCGAAAAGGGCCTCAGGCTGTTCGTCGATGGCCTGCTGGAAGTGTGCGAACTGGCGCCGGACGAGCGCGCCTCGATCGAGATGCGGATGAGCGGCAGCGGCCGCGGGCTGGAAGACGTGCTGACCCAGACGTCCACGCTGCTCTCGGGCCTGTCGAACTGCGCCGGGCTGGTGATGTCGTCCAAGCAGGACGCGCTGCTCAAGCACATCGAATTCGCCGCCATCGCGCCGGGCAAGGCGCTGGTGGTGATGGTGAGCGAGGACGGCCAGGTCGAGAACCGGCTGATCGATACGCCGCTGGGCCTGCCGGCATCGGCCCTGGCGGAGGCGTCGAACTATCTGAACGCGCGGCTGCGCGGCCGCACCCTGGATTCGGCCCGCGCCGAAGTGCTGGCCGAGCTCGACGGCGAGCGTGCCGAACTGGACGTGCTGACGACCAAGATCGTGGCGGACGGGCTCGCCACGCTGTTGGTGCCCGCCGGCATCAACCGCAATGCGGAGGAGAAGGTGCTGATCGTGCGCGGCACCTCGCACCTGCTCGACAGCGTCGAGGCCCGCGACGATATCGAGCGCGTGCGCACCCTGTTCGAGGACATCGAGCGCAAGGCCGACCTGATCCGCCTGCTCGAGCTCGCCAAGGACGGCGACGGCGTGCGCATCTTCATCGGCTCGGAGAACCGGCTGTTCAGCCTGTCCGGCTCCTCCATCGTGGCCGCGCCTTACGCCAATTCCGCCGGCAAGATCGTCGGCGTCATCGGCGTGCTCGGCCCCACCCGCCTCAATTACGGCCGCATCATCCCGATGGTCGATCACACCGCCAAAGTCGTCGGCCGGCTGCTCGGCTGACGCATGAGAGAGACGAGATGAACGACACCGACGAAGACCTGCCCCAGACCGATCCGGCCCAGCCGCATCCCGCCGACGTGATCCAGGCGCTGAACGCCGAGAATGTCGAGCTCAAGGACCGGCTGCTGCGCGCCCTGGCCGAGACCGAGAATGTGCGCCGCCGCGGCGAGCAGGAGCGGGTCAATGCCAGCCAATATGCGGTGACGCGGTTCGCCCGCGACATGCTGGAGATCGCCGACAATTTCTCGCGCGCCCTGGCCCATCTGCCGCAGGCGGTGCGCGAGGCCGCCGATCCGCAGATCAAGGCGGTGATCGAGGGCGTGGAGGCGACCGAGCGGCAATTGCTCGCCAAGCTCGGCGTGCACGGCGTCAAGCCGATCGACACCGCGGACGGCAGGTTCGATCCCAATTTGCACCAGGCGATCGCCGAAGTGCCGGGCGAGGGCAAGCCGGCGGGCGCGATCGTGAACGTGGTCCAGCCCGGCTATACCATCGCCGACCGCCTGCTGCGCCCCGCCATGGTCACCGTGGCGCGCAAGGAGCCGTCGGGCAACGGCGCGGCGCCGGTCGATATGACGGGCTGAAACCTCGACAAGCCCGGGCCGGCGGCGCAATCCTTGGCGCATGGCCGACGCACCGGCGCTGACCGCGAAACCTGCCGCCGACCTGCCCTTCGAGCAGGCGATCTTTGCGCGCTCGCCCTTGGGGCCGGGCGCCACCGCGCTCCTGATCTTCGCGGTTCCGTTCGGAACCTTCCTGCTGATCGCCGCGGCAGAGGGCGTCACCACCTTTCGGCGCGCCGGCGGGGGATTCGTGCTGTCGGGCGGGGCGTGGTCGGCTTTCGTGCTGTCGCTGCTGTGCTGCGCCGCGCTGGGCATGCAGCGCCAGGCGCGGCTGGCGGAGGCGCGCGATGCGCCCCGCTACGCCAGGATTCTCACCGGCGGCATGGCGAGCGCGCGGGACGTCACCTCCCTCGTGCCGCGCGAAGCGCGCTATCTGCGCGCGACGCTCATCGGCGGCGCGATCGGGCTTGGCCTCAGCTTCATCATCCTGCTCACCGAAATCCGCGAAAGCCATCTCGCCGCGCCCTTCACCATGCTGTGGTTCGCGGCCGCGACGACCTTCATGGCGATCCTGTTCGCGCGGGGCGTGGAACAGACAAGAGCGGGCAATCGCGGCTATGCCAGGACGCTGAACGCCGAGCTCAAGATCGACCTGTTGCGCACCGATACGCTGTCGGTGCTGGGCCGCTCCGCGGCACGCTCGGCCCTGATCTGGTTCGTGATCTCGGCCATCAGCTGCCTGTTCTTCGTCGGCGGCGATCTCAACTGGCTGACGGTCCTTCTGGCGCTCGCCTGCGCCGCGATCGGCGTCGGCCATTTCGCCGCCGTCATGGGCCGCATCCACCGGCAAATCGCGACCGCGAAGGCCGCGGAACTGGAGCATGTCCGCCGCCGCATCGATCTTCTGCGCGCCAGCCTGCACGAGGATGCCTTCGCCTCGGCAAGCCTGCATGGGCTGCTGGCCTATGAGAAGCGCGTGCTGGAGGCGCCGGAATGGCCGTTCGACCAGACCACGGCGGTGCGGGTCGGCGCCTCGGCGCTGATCCTGACCGTGCCCTGGTTCGGCCAGGCGGTCGCCGCCTATCTGGTCGAGCATTTGGGCCGGGGCTGAACTAGGATCGTGGCATGAGCGATATCCGCGTCGTCATAGCCGGAGCCGCCGGACGCATGGGCGGCGAGCTTCTGCGCGCCGTGGCGCAGACCGACGGCTTGGTCCTGCAGGGCGCGCTGGTGCGCGGCGGCCATCCCGATCTCGGCCAGGATGCCGGCGTGCAGGCGGGGCTGCGGCCGCTGGGCGTGATGCTGACCGGCGATCCGCTGCCGGTACTGGCCCATGCCGATGCGCTGATCGATTTCACCGGCCCGGCGCTGTCGGTCGAGCTGGCGGCGCTGGCGGCGCAGGCACGCATCGTCGATGTCATCGGCACCACGGGCTTCGCGGCGGATGACGACGCCAGGATCCGCGCCGCGTCGCGCCACGCCGTCATCGTCAAGTCGGGGAATATGAGCCTGGGCGTCAACCTGCTCGCCGGGCTGGTGCGCCAGGCGGCGAAAACGCTGCCCGATTGGGATGTCGAGATCGTCGAGATGCATCACCGCCGCAAGGTCGATGCGCCGAGCGGCACCGCGCTCATGCTGGGTGAAGCGGCGGCCGCGGCGCGCGGCATCGCACTTCGGGAAAATTCGGCCCGCGGCCGCGACGGCGTGACGGGCGCGCGCCGGGACGGCGCCATCGGCTTCGCCAGCCTGCGCGGCGGCACGGTGATCGGCGAGCACCAGGTGATCCTGGCGGGGCCGCAGGAACGCGTCGTGCTGAGCCATGTCGCGGAGGACCGCAGCCTGTTTGCGACCGGCGCGGTGGCGGCGGTGAAATGGGGCCTGGACAAGAAACCGGGCCTTTATGCGATGGCGGACGTGCTCGGCCTGTCCGGCTGACTTGCCGATCGGCGCGCCGCCTCGACCGCGAGCATCGCGCGCTTGCGGTCCAGTCCCCAATGATAGCCGTGCAGCGCGCCGTCGCGCCCCAGCACGCGATGGCACGGAATGATCAGCGAGATCGGATTGCGCCCGACCGCGGTGCCCACCGCGCGGGCCGCCTGCCCGTTGCCCAGCCGCGCGGCGAGGTCGCCATAGGTCGAGACCTTGCCCTCCGGAATCGCCAGCAGCGCCTGCCACACCTTGATCTGCCAGGGCGTGCCCAGCAGATGCAGCGCGAGGTCCGCGCCTTGCTTGCGCGGCTTGAAGATCGCGGCGGCGAGCTTGGCGGTGCGCTCCGGCGCGGCGGCGAACGCGGCCTTGGGCCAGCGCGCCGTCATGTCGGCCAGCATCTTATCCTCCTCGCTTTCGTCGCCGAAGGCGAGCCCGCACACCCCCTTGGCGGTCGCCATGACGAGCGCGATGCCGAAGGGACAGGGATGAAAGCCGTATTGGATCGTCAGCCCCGCGCCGCCCTTGGCGTAATCGCCCGGCGTCATCGCCTCGATCTTGAGACACAGATCGTGCAGCCGCGACGGACCCGACAGGCCGACATCGAATGCCGTCTCCAGCAGGCTCTTGCCGCCGCGCAGGCCGGGCTTGGCATGGCCGAGCGTCAGATGGCCGACGAAATGCTTGGGGCTGACGCCGACATAGCGGCGGAACAGGCGCTGGAAATGGAACGGCGACAGGCCGACCGCCTCGGCGGCGTCCTCCAGCGTCGGCTGGCCCAGATAGTTGGCGCAGAGGAAGCGGATGGCACGGCCCATGCGGCGCCAATTCGCGTCGGTTTCGTCGAAGGAGAGCACGTTGGTCATGGCCGCAAGATGGGGTTTTTCCGCGCCGCTTTCGACCCGATTCTTGCGCGTGCTTGCTGCCAAGTCTTCAGCATGTCGCGGCCTGCGGATGCGGGTCATGACGATCAGGTATTGAGGGGCATCGACCGCGCCGCCCGCAGCGCCGCCTTCAAGGTCGCGGCAAACCGCGCCCGTTCCTCCGGCGCCAGGAACTGGCCGATGCGGAGGAATTTGCCATGGCTCCACAGCGTGAGCTGGCTCGCATGCTCCGGCGGCTCGTCCATCTCCACCCGTACCCAATAGGGATTGAAGGTCCACTGCCGCGGGCGCCCCTTCACCGGCTTGCGCGCGACCAGCAGCTCGCCCGGCGTCAGCCGCACCCGCTCCTCGCGCTTGGCCGCCGCCGTGCTGGCGCGAAACGCCCAGGCGAGCAGGGCCACGTCCAGCCCCAGGAACGGCGCGACCGGCCAGGCGCCGCGCAAAATGAAGCTCAGGGCGAAAGCGATATTGATCGCCGCCACCACGCCCAGGATGACGCGCAGGGTGCGCGGCGCCAGCGGCGGACTTGGCCGCAGCACCTGATCCAGCAGGACATCGTCGTCGCTCATGGGGCGGCAATACTTGCGCGGACCAGGCGTTCCCGCAACACTCAAGCCATGCCGCGCGCCTTCAGCAAGGACGAGATCGAAGCGTTCTTCGCAGCACTGAAAAAAGCCATTCCCGATCCCAAGACCGAGCTCAAATCGGTCAATCCCTACACTTTGCTGGTCGCCGTGGTGCTGTCGGCCCAGGCGACCGACAAGGGCGTCAACAAGGCGACCGAGGCTTTGTTCAAGATCGCCGACACGCCGGAAAAGATGGTGGCGCTGGGCGAGGCGCGGCTGACCGGCCACATCAAGACCATCGGCCTTTATCGCAACAAGGCGAAGAACGTGATCGCGCTGTCGAAGATGCTGATCGAAAAACATGGCGGCCAGGTGCCGCACACGCGCGAGGAACTCGAAGACCTGCCGGGCGCCGGGCGCAAGACCGCCAATGTCGTGCTCAACGTCGCCTTCGGCCAAAAGACCATCGCGGTGGACACGCATATCTTCCGCGTCTGCAACCGCACCGGCCTGGCGCCGGGCAAGAATGTCCTCGTCGTCGAGCTGGGGCTCGAGAAAAAAGTGCCCGACAAATACAAACTGCATGCACATCACTGGCTGATCCTGCACGGCCGCTATACCTGCATCGCCAGGAAGCCGCTGTGCCCGACCTGCGTCGTGCGCGATCTGTGTCGCTTCAAGGACAAGACGAAAGAGGGCGTCGTGCTCAGGAACCCGGCGCGGGCGCCACGCGCAGCGCGTTGAGGCAGGCCTCGTCGGCGGCGATCGAGACGCCGCGCGGCGCGGTCTCGACATGCCACACCGCCGTGTTGCCGTCGCGCGAATAGAGGAAGAAATAGGCTTTGCAGCTCGGCCCGTCGAACCGCCAGATCTGCGCGGTGCCGTCATGACGCACGAAAGCGGGCTGGCCATAGAGCGTGCGCAGATCGGCCTCGTGCAGGCCGGTCGTGCCGGCCGGCTCGCCCGGCGGCGGTGCGGGCAGCAGTTGCGCATGCGGGACGACCGGACCGCGCGCGGCGCAGGCGCCGAGCAGGGCGCAGAGAAACAGAATCGGAACCGGCCGCTTCATGCCTTGCCTTCCAGATGGACCAAACGCTTGAAGAGATGTGCCATCAAAGCGGCGCCGAAAAAAGGCGCGATCAGGTCGATGGCCGGAATCGCGCTCAAGGCCGCGATCGCCAACCCGCCGGCATAGATGCGCCCCGCATGGCGCCGGCGCAGCGCATCGCTCCGCTGCGGCGAAAGGTGGCGCAGCGAGGCGAGCTCGAAGAATTCGCGCCCCAGAAGCCAGCCATTGGCCAGCACCGTCGCGAGTTCCGCGATCCCGGGCACGCCGACATCGACGGGCAGGAGCGCGACATTGACGATAAGGGTCAGCGCGATGAGGCGCAGCGCGGCCCCGGCGCCGGTGAGCACGGGGGTTCCCGGCGCGCGGGGATCGTTGGGATAGAAATCCGCGTCCACCTTGGCGGCGATGCGATCGAGGAACAGCCATCCTACCATGGCCGCGACCGGGGCGCCCAGGAAGAAGATCGCCAGGAACAGGATCAGCGGCGCCGCGATCTCCAGGAAGCGGTTGACCCACACCGAGCCCAGCGTCGGGAGCGCGCCCAGCGCGTATTCGACGCCGATGAAGAGGACCACGAACAGGATCGCCGTCGCCGCCAGGCTCCAGAACACCAGCCCGGCGAACTCGCGCGCGAACACCATGGCGGCGGCCTTGCGCAAGCTTGCGAACATGGCGTTCGTCCTCTAACTCAGGTTCCCGGTTATAGCGGGAACGGGGACATGGCGCACAAATTCGACGTGGCTGGACTGGGCAATGCGATCGTCGATGTGCTGGCGCCGGTCGAGGAGCAGTTCCTGCTCGATCATGCCATCGCCAAGGGGGTGATGACGCTGATCGACGAGCATCGCGCGCAGCAACTTCATGCCGCGCTCAGGAACACGCGCGAGGTCGCGGGCGGCTCGGGCGCCAACACCATGGCGGGCTTCGCCTCGCTGGGCGGCAACGGCGTTTTCCAAGGCAAGGTCAAGCAGGATCGGCTGGGCGAGGCGTTCCGCGCCAGCCTGCACGATCTGGGCGTGCACTACACCATCGCGCCGGCGGCCGGCGGGCCCGCCACCGCGCTGTGCGTCATCGCGGTGACGCCGGACGAGCAGCGCAGCATGAGCACCTATCTGGGCGCGGCGCAGGAATTCTCCGTCGCCGACCTGAACGAGGACGAGATCGCATCGTCCGCCATCGTCTATATCGAAGGCTATCTGTGGGATCCGCCCTCGGCGCGCGCGGCCTGCATCCGGGCGATGGAGATCGCCCATGCCGCCGGCAACAAGGTCGCGTTCACGATGTCCGATCCGTTCCTGATCGGCCGCTATGGCGACGAGTTCCGCGCCCGGCTCGACAGCTTCGACATCATCTTCGCCAATGAGGACGAGGCCAAGGCGCTGTTCGAGGTCGAGACCTTCGACGAAGTCCTCCAGGCGGCGCGGAAGCATAGGGGCATCAAGGCGCTGACGCGGTCGGAGAAGGGCTGCGTCATCGCCCGGGGCGACGAGGTCCATGTCGTCGATGCCCATCCGGTCGCGCGCGTGCTCGACACCACCGGCGCCGGCGACCAGTTCGCCGCGGGCTTCCTCTACGGTCTCACCCACCACAAGCCTCTCGCCGAATGCGGCAGGATCGCGGGGCTGTGCGCGGCCGAAGTGATCTCGCATTACGGCGCGCGGCCGGAGACCTCGCTGCACCGCCTCGCCGCGGAAGCCGGGCTGGTCTGACGCGGCCTCAGCGGCCCTTGCGCAGATAGACATAGAGCGCGCCGGCGCCGCCATGGCGGCGATGGGCGCTGCGGGTGCCGGCGATCAGGCCGGCGAATTCGCGCTCGCCCA
>DASWOE010000183.1:0-38279 GCA_036398875.1 Rhizomicrobium sp. | reverse complement strand
TGCAGATGGGTCCTCACATGCGCGAGGTCCGGAAAGGCATCGGCATCCCACGCCATGTCGAGGAACAGCTGGGTGAGGTACTCGCCCGGCTTGATGTCCCCGACATTGACGATCCAGATGCGCCGGGCATCGAACCGATAGGCCTTGCGCATCTCCTCCCACATCAGCGCGGGATGCGTCGTCGCGAGCCACAGATAGGACATCGGCCCGCCCCAATAGGAGATGTGGTAGTAGACGCCCGAGCCGCCGCTGCGCGTTCGTTCGGTGGCGTTCGAAAGCCGCCGGATATAGCCGAAATTGTCGTCCGGCCAGGTCAGCGTCACATCGTCGGGGACCTTCAGGCCGGTGTCGTAGGCGGGCAGCACCTCCTTGTAGGGCGTGAACAGCTGGGGGATCTGGTCCGCCGGCTTCCCGGTGCGGTGCACCAGGATCGCGCGCTGCTGCGCGAACACCTGTCCCAGGATGTCGCGCATTTCGGCCGGGCTGTCGGCGCCCTGCATCTGCACGTCGCCCACGCCGCGCAGGCCCAGCGTGTAGATGTTCTCGTATTGCTTGTGGCCATCGACCGCTTCGTCCCAATAGTCGATCAGGGCCTGCCGGTTGGTCAGCCAGTTGAACGGCCCGCGCTTGGCCGGGTCCCATTCGCGGTCGTTGTTGCGCAGCATCGGTTCGGCATGGCTGGTGGCATGGATGATGGCGTAGTCGTCGGCCATCTGCGCGTTGCCCGGCTCGTCGTCGAACGCCACCGTGCCCTTGTGCATCGCCGGCCAGATCGTGTCGGCCTTGAGCCGCCACATCAGCTCGAAGATCCGCGCATAGGTCCTGGGCCCGATCGTGCCGGCCTCCGGCTCGAAGGTCTTCGCCGCCCAGGGCTTCAGCCCGAAATCCTCGTCGTTCAGGAAGATCGCGCGGTATTTGACGCTCGGCTCTTTGGAGTAGCGCAGGGCGGCATCGACCTTGATCGCGCCGACTTTGCGGATCGCGACGTCGGCCCACCACTCCCAGGGCGACACCCCCATTTCGCGCGTCAGGTCGATGACGCCATAGATCGCGCCGCGCACATCCGAACCGAAGATCACCAGCGCCCTGTCCTTGGGATTCCACGGCGCGGGCACCACGGCGCGGCCATAGCTTTCCCATTTTCCGGCGACCGGCGCGGCATCGATATGGTTGGCCGTCAGCAGCGCCGCGATCGCCGGCTGATCGAGCGTGCCGATGACGATCGCCGTTCCCGAGACGCCGCCGGCATCCGTCGCGATCTTCGGCGTCTTGCCCGACAGCGCGATCAGGTCGTGCGCCAGCAGCGCGGCCACCTTGTTGAGGGGCGCGCGCGCCGAGCCGTCCGTCACAATGCAAGCCACGCCATGCTCGTCGAACAGCGTCAGCGTCGCGGCACGCGCCGGAACGGCGAAGCAAAGCAACAGCGCGGCCGCCGCCCCGATCTTTCGCAACGCATGCGTCATGTTGCAGTGCACCAAGCGTTCCGCAGCGCAGCGTCGATTGTTCGAATTTTCCTTTGGCGCTGGCCTTAGGTAGCGTTACCACTGTGTCCGCATCGGCTCAACCGCGCGAGCCGCTACAAGAGCCTCTTGTGAAAGATTTCATCCGCCTTCTCGCCCTTGTCGGCGCCTTCACATCGCTCGCTCCGGCCGCCTCCGCGGCAGACAACGCTGTCATCCGGCCGCCGCCGGCGGCTGAGCAGGATCGCCAGCGCATGCTCGATCTGCTGCACATTGCGGCCTTGCGCCATGGCGTCAGCGGCGATCCCAAATCGCCGGCCGCGGCAAACTACGATGAGGCCAAGGCGGGCCCGTCCTCGCCGCTTCCCGATCCGCTCAAATTGAAAGACGGCGCCGCGGTGACGTCCGCCGACATCTGGTGGCGGCAGCGTCGGCAGGAAATCGCCGACGACTACGAGACCGAGGTCTATGGCCACATGCCGTCCGGCGTACCCCTTCCGACCTGGACCGTCCTGGCGAAAGCGGCGGAACGGGTGGGCGGGGTCGCCGCGCTCACGCGGCATTTGATCGGGCGCGCGGCCAAGGCCGGCGCGTCGGTCGATATCCGTTTGACGATCACGCTGCCGGCCGGCGCCAAAAAGCCGGTGCCCGTCATCCTGCTGCTCGCGCCGGATCCGGCCAAGCTTCATGTTTCCTCTGCCTGGCGCGAGCTTGTGCTGAAGAAGGGATGGGGCGCGGCGGAACTCGACGTCTACAGCGTCCAACCCGACAGCGGCGCGGATCTGGCGAACGGGATCATCGGCCTTGTTGCCGGCGGCAAGCCGCGCGAACCGGGCGATTGGGGTGCGCTGCGCGCCTGGGCCTGGGGCGCCAGTCGGGCGATGGATTACTTCGAGAGCGATCTTGCCATCGATTCCGGGCGCGTCGGCATTGCCGGCCATTCGCGCTTCGGCAAGGCGGCGCTCGTCGCCATGGCATACGACCCGCGCTATGTCGTGGCGTTCGTCTCGTCGTCGGGCGCGGGCGGCGCCGCGCCGCTGCGGCGCAATTTCGGCGAGCGGATCGAAAACCTCGCCGCCGCCAGCGAGTATCACTGGTTCGCCGGCAACTTCCTCAAATATGCCGGTCCGCTGACGGCCGACGATCTGCCGGTCGATTCGCACGAACTGATCGCATTGTGCGCGCCGCGGCCCGTTTTCATGGGCGCCGGGTTGACCGGCGATGGCTGGGTCGATGCGCGCGGCATGTTCCTCGCGCAAGTCGCGGCCGGTCCCGTCTACCGCCTGCTGGGCGCGCGCGGCCTGGGTACTGCGACCATGCCGCCGGTGGGAACGGCATCGACAGACGGTGCGCTCGCCTTCCGCCAGCATGCGGGCGGGCATACGCCGGAGCCGAACTGGCCGTTCTTCCTCGCCTTCGCGCGGCGCTATCTGGACCGTCCGCGGTGAGGGCGCGCAAGCTCCTCGGTCTGCGCTGGTGGACGATCGCGCTGATCATGGTCGGCGGGATTCTCAATTTCCTGACGCGCAACACGCTCGCCGTCGCGGCACCCACGGTGATGGCCGATCTGCATATCGACGCCCAGCACTATTCCTGGATCACCGGCGCGTTCCAGGGCGCGATCATGCTGCAGCCCGTCGCCGGCTACATCCTCGACAGCATCGGCCTCAAGATCGGGATGGCGATCTTCGCGCTGGCCTGGTCTGTGATCAGCATGGCGCACGGCCTGGCCTTCAACTGGCAGACCTTGGCGGGCCTGCGCGGCTTGCTCGGTTTCGCCGAAGGCACCGCAAATCCCGGCGGCATGAAGGTCATCGCCGAGTGGTTTCCGGCGCGCGAGCGCGGCCTGGCCGGCGGCATCTACAATATCGGCGCCTCGGTCGGATCGATGCTGGCGCCGCCGCTCGTCGCCTGGGCGATCCTCGCCTATGACTGGCGCAGCGCCTTCCTGATCACCGGCGCCGTCGGCATCGTTTGGGCCGCGCTGTGGTACCGGTTCTACGAGCCGCCGTCGCAGCATCCTCTGCTCTCCGCGCAGGAAAGCGCCCATATCGCGGCCGGGCAGGAAGCCGCGCTCGCGCCGGATGCCGCGCCGCCGTCATTCCTGGCCATCGCCGGGCGGCGCAATTTCTGGGGCATTGCCCTGCCGCGCCTCTTGGCCGATCCGACCTGGGGCACGCTCACCTTCTGGATTCCGCTCTATCTGACCAGCGTTCGCCACTTCGATCTGAAGCAGATCGCGATCTATGCGTGGCTGCCCTTTCTCGCCGCCGATCTCGGCTGCCTGTTTGGTCCCGCCATCGCCGCCTTTCTCCAGCGCCGCGGCGTGGGCCTGATCGACGCGCGGCGCAGCGCCTTCACGGTCGGCGCCGCGATGATGCTGGGTGTCGTCTTCGTCGGTTTCGTGCAAAGCCCCATGACCGCCGTGGCGCTCATCTGCCTTGCCGGTTTCGCGCACCAGACGCTGTCGATCACCGTCATCACCATGGCGTCCGATCTGTTCCGCCGCAGCGAAGTCGCCACCGCCGCCGGCATGGCCGGGACCTGCGGCAATCTCGGCGTCCTCGTCTTCTCGCTGCTGATCGGCGCTTTGGTCGCGCGGGTCGGCTATGCGCCGTTCTTCGTCGCGCTCGGACTGTTCGATCTGGCCGGCGCGGTCCTGCTGTGGACGCTGGTGCGCCCGCCCGGGGCCGATGCATGACGATCCGCAACCCGATCCTCAAAGGCTTCAATCCCGATCCGTCCATCGTGCGGCTCGGCGAGGACTATTACATCGCGACCTCGACCTTCGAATGGTTTCCGGGCGTGCAGATCCACCATTCGCGCGATCTGAAGAACTGGCGCCTGCTGACGCGCCCGCTGCGCCGCGCCGGCCAGCTCGACCTGCGGGGCGATCCCGATTCCTGCGGCGTCTGGGCGCCATGCCTCACCCATGCCGACGGTCAATTCTGGCTGATCTACACCGATGTGAAGCGCTATGGCCGCACCAGCGTCGGCGGCGCCTCAGGCGCCTCGCTGCGCGATTTCCACAATTATCTCGTGACCTCGCCCACCATCGACGGCGAGTGGTCCGATCCGATCTTCATGAATTCGAGCGGCTTCGATCCCTCGCTGTTCCATGACGACGACGGCCGCAAATATTTCATCAACATGTTGTGGGACCATCGGCCCGGCCACAACCGCTTCGCCGGCATCGTGCTGCAGGAATATTCCCACGCCGAACGTCGCCTGATCGGCGCGCGCAAGCTGATCTTCACCGGCACGCCGCTCGGCCTCACCGAGGCGCCGCATCTCTATAAGCGCGACGGCTGGTACCATCTCATCACCGCCGAAGGCGGCACGGGCTGGAACCATGCCGTGACCATGGCGCGGGCGCGCAGCATCGGCGGCCCCTACGAGTTGCATCCCGACATCTATATATTGAGCGCGCGCAACCGCCCCGATGCGCCGCTGCAGCGCGCCGGTCATGCCGATCTCGTCGAGACGCCGGACGGCGCGACCTACATGGTCTATCTCTGCGGCAGGCCGCTGCCCAATCGCGGCCGCTGCGTCCTGGGCCGCGAGACCGCAATCGCGCGCGTGACGTGGGGCGAGGATGGCTGGCTGCGCACCGAAGACGGGCAGGGGCTTCCGCAAATCGAGATCGCCATGCCCGATCTGCGCGAAACTCCGTTCGAAGCGCCGCCGGCGCGCGAGGATTTCGACGCGCCGCAATTGCCGCTCGACTTTCAATGGCTGCGCACGCCCTATCCGGATGCGATCTTCAGCCTCGCCGCGCGGCCCGGCCATCTGCGCCTGTTCGGGCGCGAGAGCATCGGCAGCCTGTTCACCCAGTCGCTCGTCGCGCGCCGGCAGCAGGCCTTCTGCTACACCGCCGAAACCGTGCTCGACTTCGAGCCGGCGCATTATCAGCAGGCCGCGGGGCTGGTCTGCTATTACGGCGGGGCGAAATTTCACTATCTCCATGTCAGCCGCGACGAGACGCTCGGCAAGCACATCCGCGTCGTGTCGGCGCTCCCCGATCAGCCGCAAGGCGATGCCTTCACCGCGCCGGTCGCGCTGCCGTCCGGCGGTCCGGTCGGCTTGCGCGTCGATGTCGATTACGAGCGGCTGCGGTTCTCCTTCCGCATCGGCGACGGCGCATGGCGGGTGCTGCCGCAAACGTTCGACGCCAGCATCCTGTCCGACGAGGCCACGGCGCCGGGAAATCCGAATTTCACCGGCGCTTTCGTCGGCATGGCCTGCCAGGATATGTCCGGCGCCGGCCATCCCGCGGACTTCGACTGGTTCGAATATCATGAACGGGACTATCGTCCGTGACGGCCGTTCGCTTTACAAAAAGGCCTGCAATATCTAGGTTGATAGCGTTACCAGAAAAGCCGGCGGCGTCGGACCGCGCAAGGCAGGAGAGGGGACGGACATGACTCATGCACGGACGATTTCCAGGGCGTTGACGCTTGTCGCCGCCGCGGTGGCGGGCATGGTTTTCATCGCCGCCGCGCCAGGGCCGCGCCACAAGCCCGCGCCGCACAAGCCGGTTGCGCCTATACCCGCCGGGACGGCGACTCCTCTCTACAAGGACGCGAAAGCGCCGATCCCGGCCCGTGTCGAAGACCTGCTCAAGCGCATGACGCTGGAGGAGAAGGTCGCACAGATCGGCACCATCTGGCAGAACAAGGACAGCATTCTCGATCCCGACGGCACCTTCGATCCCGCCAAGGCGACGGCGCAGCTTCCCTACGGCATCGGCCAGATCGCGCGGCCGGGCGATCTGGAGGGCACCAAACGCACCGGCCGTGCCCGGGGCACGCACGAGGCGACGGCGCTCATCGACGACATTCAACATTGGTCGGTCGAGAAGACCCGGCTCGGCATTCCGGTCTGGTTCCACGAAGAGGGCCTGCACGGCGCCGTCGTGGTCGATGGCACCAGCTTCCCGCAAGCCATCGCGCTCGGCTCGACTTGGGATCCCGATCTCGTGCGCCGCGTCAATGCGGTCACCGGGCGCGAGCTCGCCGCGCGCGGCGTCAGCGAAGTGCTGTCGCCCGTCGTCGATGTGGCGCGCGATCCGCGCTGGGGCCGCATCGAGGAGACCTTCGGCGAAGACCCCTATCTCGACGGCGAGATGGGCGTGGCGGCGATCCAGGGCCTGCAAGGCGACGCGCTGCCGCTCGGATCGGACAAGGTGTTCGCCACGCTGAAGCACATGACCGGACACGGCCAGCCCGAGAGCGGCACCAATGTCGGACCCGCGCCCTATGGCGAGCGCACCATCCGCGAGGCCTTCCTGCCGCCCTTCGAGGAAGCGGTCCACCGCACCAAGGTCGGCGCCGTGATGGCGTCCTACAACGAAGTCGATGGCGTGCCGAGCCATGTCAACACCTGGCTGCTCGGCACCGTGCTGCGCGGCGAATGGGGCTACAAAGGCGCGGTGGTGAGCGATTATTTCGCCATCGAGCAACTCACCGACATCCACCATGTCGTGCCGGACTACGCCACGGGCGCGGTCCGCGCGCTGCGTGCCGGCGTCGATGTCGATAATCCCAACGGCGTGTCCTTCGGCACGCTGGTCGCCTCGGTGAAGGCCGGCAAGGTGTCTGAAAAGGAGATCGACACCGCCGTCCGCCGCTTCCTGGCGATGAAGTTCGAGTCCGGCCTGTTCGAGCATCCCTTCCACGACCCCGATGCGGCCGACGCGCTGACCGGCAATGCCGACGCCGACGCGCTGGCGACCGAAGCGGCGCGCCGCGCCGTGGTGCTGCTGAAGAACGACGGCACGCTGCCGCTCGGCAGGTCGATCAAGACGTTGGCCGTCATCGGCCCCAACGCCGCCTCGATTCACCTGGGCGGCTATTCCGGCGTGCCGCGCCACGCCGTCACCATCCTCGACGGCATCAAGGCTAAGCTCGGCCCGGCGGTGAACGTCGTCTATTCCGAAGGCGTGCGCATCACCGAGAGCAGCGAGTGGAGCGCCGACGACGTCAAGCTCGCAGACCCGGTCGCCAATGCGCAGCGCATCGCCGATGCGGTCAAGCTCGCCAAGACCGCGGACACGATCGTGCTCGTGGTCGGCGATACCGAGCAGACCAGCCGCGAGGCCTGGGCGGACAACCATCTGGGCGACCGCGACGATCTGAGCCTCGTCGGCCAGCAGGACGATCTGATCGACGCGATGGCCGCGCTTCACAAGCCGCTGGTGATCGTGCTGATCAATGGAAGGCCGCTCTCCGTCGTCAATGCCGATGCGAAGGCGAACGCGCTGGTCGAAGGCTGGTATCTCGGCCAGAACACCGGCACCGCGATGGCCGACATCCTGTTCGGCGATGCCAATCCGGGCGGCCATCTGCCCGTGACCATCGCGCGTTCGGTCGGTCAGTTGCCGATGTTCTACGACGACAAGCCCTCCGCCCATCGCGGCTATCTGTTCGACACCACGGCGCCCCTGTTCCCGTTCGGCTGGGGCCTCAGCTACACGACCTTCTCGGTCTCCGCCCCGCGCCTGTCGGCGGCGGCGATCAAGCCGAACGGCTCGGTCACCGTCTCGGTCGATGTCAAGAACACCGGCACGCGTGCCGGCGACGAGGTCGTGCAGCTCTACATCCACCAGCAGGTCGCCTCCGTGACGCGGCCGATCAAGGAGCTGAAAGGTTTCCAGCGCGTGACTCTGGCGCCGGGCGAACAGAAGACCGTGACCTTCGCCGTCGGTCCGCATGAGCTGCGCATGTACAATCAGCAGATGCAGCGCGTGGTCGAGCCGGGCGCGTTCGACATCATGTCGGGCGACAATTCGGCGAATCTGAAGACCGCCGTGCTCAACGTCGCGGGATAGGCGCATGGCGCGCATCGCATCCGCCCGGGTGATCGTCTGCTCGCCGGGGCGCAACTTCGTCACGCTGAAGATCGAGACCGAGGACGGCGTCACCGGCCTCGGCGACGCGACGCTCAACGGCCGCGAATTGGCCGTCGCCGGCTATCTCTCCGATCACGTCGTCCCCACCCTGATCGGCCGCGACGCGCATCGGATCGAAGACACCTGGCAATATCTCTATCGCGGCGCCTATTGGCGGCGCGGGCCGGTGACGATGTCGGCCATCGCCGCGGTCGATACCGCGCTGTGGGACATCAAGGCCAAGGTGGCCGGTTTGCCGCTCTATCAATTGCTGGGCGGCGCATCGCGCGAAGGCGTGATGGTCTATTGCCATGCCAATGGCGAAACCATCGACGACGCCATCGCCGCGGCGCGCGGATATCGCGCCCAGGGCTACAAGGCGATCCGCCTGCAATCGGGCGTGCCGGGCCTCGCTTCGACCTATGGCGTCGCCAAGGGCGGCAAGCCCTATGAGCCGGCCGATGCAGAGCTGCCCGCCGTCCATGCCTGGTCGACCGAAAAATACCTGCGCTCCGTGCCCGGCCTGTTCGCCGCCGGCCGCGATGCGCTCGGCGACGATGTCCATCTGCTGCACGACGTGCATCACCGCCTCACGCCGATCGAGGCGGCGCGGCTGGGCAAGGACCTTGAGCCCTACCGGCTGTTCTGGCTCGAGGATGCCGTTCCGGCCGAGAACCAGGCCGGCTTCCGCCTGATCCGCCGGCACACCACCACGCCGCTTGCCGTCGGCGAGGTCTTCAATTCGATCTGGGACGCCAAGCAGCTCATCGAGGAACAGCTGATCGACTACATCCGCGCGACCGTGGTGCATGCGGGCGGCATCACCCATCTGCGGCGCATCGCGAATCTGGCCGATCTCCATCACGTCCGCACCGGCTGCCACGGCGCCACCGATCTGTCGCCGGTGACGATGGCGGCGGCGCTGCATTTCGACCTTTCGGTTCCGAATTTCGGCGTGCAGGAGCTGATGCACCACACCGCCGAGACCGACGCCGTCTTCCCGCACGCTTACCGGTTCCATGACGGCATGATGCATCCGGGCGAGCGGCCGGGCCTGGGCGTCGAGATCGACGAAGCCTTGGCCGAGAAATATCCCTACAAACGCGCCTATCTGCCGGTGAACCGTCTCGAGGACGGCACGCTCTTCAACTGGTGAGGTCCCGATGAGCAGCGCATCGCAAGAGCCGGCTCCCGTCGCGGGTTTCGGCGGCACGCGCTGGATCGTCTGCGCGCTGCTCTTCGCCGCCATCGCGCTCAGCTATATCGACCGTCAGGTGCTCAGCGTGCTCAAGCCGACGCTGCAGCATGAATACGGTTGGAGCGAGACCGGCTATGGCGACGTCGTGTTCTATTTCCAGCTCGCTTATGGCGTCGGCTACATCGCCTTCGGGCGCATCGTCGATCGCATCGGCGCACGGCTGGGCTATGCGCTGGCGGTGACGCTGTGGACCATCGGCCATATGGCGCATGCCCTCGTCACCTCGGCCGCCGGTTTCGCGCTGGTGCGCATTCCGCTGGCGCTGGGCGAATCCGGCGCCTTTCCGGCCTCGCTCGCCGCCATTTCGGAGTGGTTCCCGACCAAGGAGCGCGCCTTCGCCATCTGCTTGTTCAACGCCGGCACCAATATCGGCGCCATCCTGGCGCCGCTGATCGTGCCGGCCGTCACGCTGGCCTTCGGCTGGCGCGCGGCCTTCCTCGTGACCGGGATGTTCACCGTCGTCTGGCTGATCGTCTGGCTGTGGTTCTACCGCGCGCCGCGCCGGCACAAGGGCGTATCGGCCAAGGAACTGGCCCATATCGAGTCCGATCCTCAGGAGGCGCCGCGCCCCTATCCCTGGGTGAGGCTTTTGTCTCGGCGCGAGACCTGGGCCTATATCGCCGGCCGCTTCCTGATCGATCCGATCTGGTGGACCTTCCTGTTCTGGCTGCCGGATTTCTTCGGCCGCCAATACGGGCTCGACCTCAAGAGCTACGGCCCGCCGCTGGTCGCGATCTATGTGCTCGCCGATCTCGGCTCGATCGCGGGCGGCTGGGGCTCCTCCAGCCTGCTGTCGCTCGGCGCCTCGCTCAATGTCGCACGCAAGACGGCGATGCTGGCCTGCGCGCTGGCGGTCGTTCCGGTCGTGTTCGCCGTGTTCGCGCACAATCTCTGGCTGGCGGTGGGGCTGATCGGCCTGGCCTGCGCCGGCCATCAGGGCTTTTCCGCCAATCTCTACGCCCTGCCGTCCGATCTGTTTCCGCGCTGGATGGCCGGCTCCGTGGTCGGGCTGGGCGGCGCCTCCGGCGCGCTTGGCGGCATGCTGATGGCGAAATATGCCGGCTTCGTGCTGCAGACCTTCGGCAGCTACGTCCCGATCTTCGTCGTCGCCGCCTGCGCCTATCTCGTGGCGCTTCTGGCCGTGCATCTGCTGGTGCCTCGCTATGCGCCGGCCCGGATCGATCCGGATCCTGCCTAACGGACTACGCGGAACTCCCTAATCGCGCGCGCCCTTGGCCGGTGTCCCATTTTGACAATCGGCAATGCGGTGCGAATCTGATGGCGCTTTCATGCGATTCGCGAAGCCGCAGAAGCGGCTTTCGTCATCGCAAAGGGCCCGCAGAATGCAGGAACTCGGCACGCCAGGAACGGTTACGCGCGCGATGCGCGCGGCGGCTCCTGCACGGTTTGTTGTATCGGCGGAGAAACGGGCGCGAAGCGGATCGGTCCGCGCGCGCCGCGGCAGCTTGACGGCGCACGCCGCAGTCTGGCGGCGCACCGAGATGGGCAACAATCATATCGCCTGTTTCGGCATCTGGCGGCGCGGCACGCGCCGGCAGGCGGAACGCAGCAACCGCTCCGGCCTGACGCGATGGCACATGCCCTATCGGGGCACCACCCAGATCGTCCTGCCGGGAGCCATCCGTGAAGTCGTCAACAAGGATTGAACTGATCGATCGCCATTCGGTGGTGTCGATGCCGTTGGGCCTGAGCATGGTCTATGTGCCGCACGCCGTTCTGATCGCGGTGATCGCGCTGGCCTGGGCCGGCGACGGAATATTCGAATTGGCGTCCTGGATCGCGTCCTGACGTTCCGCTCGCCCGGCGCTATAGTCGCGCCATGAGCGATCTGTTCGAAGCCGGCGGCCTGGACGCGGACGCGCCGCGGCCGCTGGCCGACCGGCTGCGGCCCAAGTCGCTGGCCGAGGTCGTCGGCCAGGACCACATCATCGGCCCCGAAGGTCCGATCGGGCGCATGGTCGCCGCCGGCCGGCCGCATTCGATCGTCCTCTGGGGTCCGCCCGGCACCGGCAAGACCACCATCGCCCGGCTGCTCTCGACCGCGTTCAAGCTTCACTTCGAGCAGCTCTCGGCGGTGTTCTCCGGCGTCGCCGACCTCAAAAAGGCCTTCGACGCCGCGCGCCAGCGGCGCAAGATCGGGCAGGGCACGCTGCTCTTCGTCGATGAGATCCACCGCTTCAATCGCAGCCAGCAGGATTCCTTCCTGCCGGTGGTGGAGGACGGCACGGTCGTCCTGGTCGGCGCGACGACGGAAAACCCGTCCTTCGAGCTCAACGGCGCGCTCCTTTCCCGCGCCCAGGTGCTGGTGCTGCGGCGGCTCGACGACGCGGCGCTGGAGGAACTGCTCAAGCGCGCCGAAGCGCATTACGGCGAGGCGCTGAAGCTGACCGAAGACGCCCGAGCCTCGCTGCGCGCCCTGGCGGACGGCGACGGCCGCTATCTGCTGAACCTGGTCGAGGAGCTGGCGACGATCAAGACGGTCAAGCCGCTGGACACGGCCGGCCTCGTCAACGCGGTGCAGAAGCGCGCGCCGCTCTACGACAAGTCGCGGGAGGAGCACTACAACATCATCTCCGCGCTGCACAAGTCGATCCGCGGCAGCGATCCGGACGCGGCGCTCTATTGGCTGGCGCGCATGCTGGTGGGTGGCGAGCAGCCGCTTTACATCGCGCGCCGGCTGGTGCGCGCCGCGGTCGAGGATATCGGCCTCGCCGATCCGCAGGCCCTGGTGCAGGCGCTGGCGGCCAAGGACATGTTCGACTTTCTCGGCAGTCCGGAAGGCGAGATCGCGCTGGCGCAGACGGTGCTCTATCTCGCCAGCGCGCCCAAATCGAACGCGGTCTATGTCGCGCTGGGCGCCGCCAAGCGCGCGGCGCGCGAGCACGGCTCGCTGATGCCGCCGGCGCATATCCTCAACGCTCCGACCAAGCTGATGAAGAATCTCGGCTACGGCGCCGGCTACGAATACGACCACGCGACGGAAGAGGGCTTCTCCGGCCAGAACTATTTTCCGGACGGGATGGCGCGCGAGCAGTTCTACACGCCGAAGGAGACCGGTTTCGAACGCGAGATCGGCAAGCGGCTGGACTACTGGTCGAAGCTGCGGGCGAAGAAGGCGGGCGGTTGAAGATTTGATATCACTCTGATATCATGGCGGCATGGCCCAGCTGATCGTCCGGAATATCGAGGAAACCGTCAAACGCCGCTTGAAAAGGCGCGCGGACGCGCATGGCCGCAGCCTGGAAGGCGAGGTGCGCGACATCCTGCGCAAGGCGGTGGACACCGCCGGGGCGCCCGATCAGACGGCGTTTGGAACGCGATTTGCCGCGTATTTCGCCGGCATCGGCGTCGAACTGGAGCGCTTGCCGCGCGAGCCGGTCCGCGCGGCCGACTTCGAATGATCGTCATAGACACCAACGTATTGTCGGAGCCGATGCGCCCGCGGCCCGATCACCGCCTGCTGGCATGGCTGGATGCCAATGCCGGGGCACTGTGGACCAGTGCGGTGACGGTCCAGGAAATCGTGTTCGGCATCCAGCGCCTGAAGGACGGCTCGCGACGCGAACGGGTGCGGCGCAATTTCGAGGCGGCGTTTTCGACCCTGATCGGGTCTCGCGTTCTCGCCCTCGACGAGGCGGCGGCGCGGCTGGCGGGCGCGATCGCGGCCCAGCGCGCCAATGACGGCAGGCCGATCGCGTCTGCCGACGCGCAGATCGCCGCCATCGCACAGTCGAACGCGGCGAGCTTGGCGACGCGCAATGTTTCGGATTTCGCCGATATCGGCCTGGCTCTGATCAATCCCTGGGAATCGTGATGCAGCTCCCCATCCTCCTCGCCGTCGCGCTCGGCGGCGCGGTCGGCTCGCTCCTGCGCTATTTCGTGGCCGGCGCCATCCAGTCGCCGGCCGCGACCGGCTTTCCCTGGGGCATCTTCATCGTCAATGTCAGCGGCGGTCTCGTGATGGGCATCGTCACCGAGCTGGCGGCGCTGAAGCTCAACATCGGACTGGAGCTGCGCGCCTTCCTCACCGTCGGCATCCTGGGCGGCTACACCACCTTCTCGACTTTCTCGCTGGAGAGCGCGATCCTCATCCAGCGCGGCGCCTATGGACTGGCGGCCGCCTATATCTCCGGTTCGGCGCTGCTGTCGATCGCCGCGCTGTTCGCCGGCCTGTGGCTCGTGCGCGCGCTCTGAGATGACCGAAACCGCCCGCATCGCCCATGACGAAGACGGCATCCGCGTCGATCGCTGGTTCAAGCGCCACTACCCGGCGCTGACCCATGGCCGGTTGGAGAAGCTGCTGCGCACCGGCCAGGTCCGCCTCGACGGCAAGCGCGTGAAGTCCGCCGACCGCGTCGGCGCCGGCCAGACCGTGCGCCTGCCGCCGCAGGTCATCCACGGCAAGCTCGACGCGCCGCCGCCGAAGGCAAAGCCGCCGCAGCGCATGGACGGCAGCCTGCAGGACGCCGTCATCTACATGGATAAGAACGTCATCGTGCTGAACAAGCCGTCCGGACTCGCCACCCAGGGCGGCAGCGGGCTGACGCAGCACGTCGATGGCATGCTCGACAGCCTCGCCTTCGAAAAGAACCAGCGGCCGCGCCTCGTCCATCGTCTCGACAAGGACACGTCGGGCGTCCTGATCGTCGCCCGCACCGTCCCCGCCGCCGCGGAGCTGTCGCGCGCGCTCGCCACCCGCGACGCGCAGAAGATCTACTGGGCGCTGGTCAAGGGCGTGCCCAAGGTCAAGCGCGGCACCATAAAGGCGGCGCTGGCGAAAGAAGGCGGGTTGGGTCCCCGCGGCCAGGGCGAGCGCATGACCACCGTCGATGCGGCGGGCGACGGCGCCAAGGATGCCGTCACGGACTATGTCGTGCTCGGAACCGCGGGCGAGGAATTCGCCTGGCTGGCGGTCAAGCCGCTCACCGGCCGCACCCACCAGATCCGCGTCCATCTCGCCTCCATCGGCACGCCGATCGTCGGCGATTTCAAATATGGCGGCAGCGATGTGCGCGGCAAAGGCGAGATCGAGAACCGCCTGCACCTGCACGCCCGCTCCATCGACATCGCCCGGCCCGACGGCGGCCGTCTCCATGCTGACGCGCCCCTGCCGCCGCACATGTTGAAGTCGTGGGCGCTGCTCGGTTTCGATCCGAACGACGACCGCAACCCGTTCGAACGGAAAAAGAGGAAATGAAAGCGCGTCCGCCCTTCATCAGGAACTGGCGCGAGATCGAGCAGCCCGCCGCGCCGCCCGGCGCCACGGAGGATTTCGGTTTCGCCTCCGAACTGTCGGACGCGGCGGGCATCCGTCACCTGCGCGTCGCGCATCTGCGCATTCCCCCGGGCCGGCGCGGCTATCCGCCGCTCGCGATGGACGATCTGGAGATCTTCGCCTTCGTCCTCGAAGGGGCGCCCGACCTGTGGGCCGACGGCCATCTCCACCGGCTGCGCGAAGGCCATGGCGTGGCGCTCAACGCGCGCACCGGGATGGCGCATGCGCTGATCAACAATTCCGATAGCGATGTGCGCATCTTCACGATGTCGGAACCGTTCCGCCGCAATTCGCGTGTGACGCATCCGGCCGATCCGAAATTTCGTGCGGATATCGAAAAGATGGGCATGCTGTGGCGCGATGCGCCCAAGCGCAAGCTTGGCCCCAATGGCGGCAGGCCGGGCGATGTGTCGGGCAGCAAGCGCGGCCGGCCGGACTATGCGAAACATTGGCGCGACATCCTCGATGAGGACGAAGGCGGCTATCCGAACAGCACCGAAAAACACGGGATCGATGCGCGGTTCGGCCGCCACGCCCGTTTCTCGCGCATCGGCATCCATTTCGAGGTGCTGCCCGCCGGCCGGCGCACCTCCTGGCCGCATGCCGAGCGCGACGAGGACGAATGGGTCTATGTCGTTTCCGGCCGCGTCGATAATTGGATCAACGGTCATCTGCATCCGATGACCGAGGGCGATTTGGTCGGCTATGAGGCGGGGACCGACATCACCCATGTCACCATCAACAACGGCGACGAAGACGCGCTGCTGCTGGTCGGCGCCGAGGCGTCGCGGGCGAAGAACCAGTTCTGGTATCCCTATCATCCGCACCGCGACAAGGAGACGGGTGAGCTGTTCTGGGCCGATCATCCCAAGCCGAAAATGGGCCCGCATGACGGCCTGCCCGATGCGCTGCGCGCGCGTCTGCCGAAATCGGCGCGGAAGAATCCGATCGCCGCCAACCGCGCCGCGATGAAGCTGGAGCCGGCGAAATCGAAACGATGAAGCGGTTCTACAAATCGGCCGCCGTGAAACGCGCCGGCGACGGTTTTGGCGTGACGCTCGACGATCGGCCGGTGAAGACGCCGTCGGGCGCGCCGCTGGTGCTCGCGACCGCCGCGCTCGCGCAGGCCATCGCCGCCGAATGGGCGGGGCAGGGCGACACCGTGGACCGGCGGTCGATGCCGCTTACCGGACTGGCCAAC
This sequence comes from Rhizomicrobium sp., assembly GCA_036398875.1. Lineage (GTDB taxonomy): Bacteria > Pseudomonadota > Alphaproteobacteria > Micropepsales > Micropepsaceae > Rhizomicrobium. The sequence goes on along the minus strand of DASWOE010000183.1, from coordinate 22,175 downwards.
ACCGCGCTCGATCACGGCACTGCCGAGCGTGCCGCGATCCTCAAGCAGCTCGGCGCATTCGCCGGCCACGATCTCGTCTGCTATCGCGCGTCCGAGCCGCCCGAACTCGTCGCGCGCGAGGCACGCGCCTGGGACGCTCCTCTTCAATGGGCGCGCTCACGATACGGCCTCGACCTGCAAGTGACGCTGGGGACGTTGTCGGTGCCGCAGCCCGGTGCGTCCGCCCTGGAACCGGCGCTGTCGCGGTTCGACGAATTCCGCCTCACCGGCCTTCTCGCCGCCGCGGGCATCCTGAAGTCGGTTGTGCTGGCGCTGTCGCTCGCCGACGGTCGCCTCGACGCGGCGTCGGCGCATGCCGCGGGCCATGTCGATGCGCTGTTCCAGGCCGAGAAATGGGGCCGCGATTCCGAGGCCGAAGCGCGCCTCAAGGCTCTTCTCAAGGAGTTGGAAGACGCCGAACGTTTCATGCGCCTCACCTGAGCGCTCGCGCAAGCGGCGAGCGTGCACCGTGTCGCCGGCCGGAAGGGTTGAATCTCTTCCCGTTCCCCCACACTCTGCCGCCCATTCCCTTTCCAAGAGCAAACCTTCCATGAAACATGTCCTCACCGAACTCGAATCCCGCCGCGCCAAGGCCAAGCTCGGCGGCGGCCAGGCCCGCATCGAGGCGCAGCACGCCCGCGGCAAACTGACCGCCCGTGAGCGCGTCGAGCTTTTGCTGGACGCGAATTCCTTCGAGGAATTCGACATGTTCGTGGAGCACCGCAACACCGACTTCGACACCGACAAGAACCGTTTCCCCGGCGACGGGGTCGTCACCGGCTGGGGCACGATCAACGGCCGCATGGTCTATGTCTTCGCCAAGGACTTCACCGTGCTCGGCGGCTCGACCAGCGAATGGCACGCCCAGAAGATCTGCAAGATCCAGGACATGGCGATGCAGAACGGCGCGCCGCTGATCGGCCTGTTCGATTCGGGCGGCGCCCGCATCCAGGAAGGCGTCGGCTCGCTCGCCGCCTATGGCGAGGTGTTCAAGCGCAACGTGCTGGCCTCGGGCGTGGTGCCGCAGCTCTCCGTCATCATGGGCCCGTGCGCCGGCGGCGACGTTTATTCGCCGGCGATGACCGATTTCATCTTCATGGTGCGCGACACCTCCTACATGTTCATCACCGGTCCCGAGGTGGTGAAGACCGTGACGCATGAGGACGTGACGCCGGAAGGTCTCGGCGGCGCCAAGGTGCACACCAGCAAATCCTCGGTCGCCGACGGCGCCTACGACAACGACGTGATCTGCCTGGAGGAGATCCGCCGGCTCTACGACTTCCTGCCGCTCAACAACCGCGACAAGGCCCCGCATTGGCCGACCCAGGACGATCCCAAGCGCGAGGAATTGTCGCTCGACACGCTGGTGCCGGAAAATCCCAACAAGCCCTATGACATGAAGGAGCTGATCCACAAGGTCGCCGACGAGGGCGATTTCTTCGAGATCGGCGAGGCCTTCGCGCGCAACATCCTGACCGGCTTCGGCCGGATCGAGGGCCACACGGTTGGCTTCGTCGCCAACCAGCCGATGGTCCTGGCCGGCGTGCTGGACAGCGACGCGAGCCGCAAGGCGGCGCGCTTCGTGCGCTTCTGCGACTGCTTCAACATCCCGCTGGTCACCTTCGTCGATGTGCCCGGCTTCCTGCCCGGCGTGGCGCAGGAACATGGCGGCATCATCAAGCACGGCGCCAAGCTGCTCTTCGCCTTCACCGAGGCGACGGTGCCGAAGGTCACGGTGATCACGCGCAAGGCCTATGGCGGCGCCTATGACGTGATGGCGTCCAAGCACATGCGCGCCGACGTGAACTATGCCTGGCCGAGCGCCCAGATCGCCGTGATGGGCGCCAAGGGCGCGGTGGAGATCATTTTCCGCAACGAGCGCGGCAATCCCGACGCCATCGCCGAGCGTACCAAGGAATACGAGGACCGGTTCCTAAATCCCTTCGTCGCGGCCAGCCGCGGCTATATCGATGACGTGATCCGGCCGCACGCGACCCGCTGGCGCATCGCCCGCTCGCTGCGCATGCTGCGCAACAAGCAGGTCGCGCAGGTGTGGAAGAAGCACGACAATATTCCGCTCTAATAAAACGCCCCTCGCGGGGGCGTGAATCTTGGCGCGGTTCGGTCTATAAAGGAGAAAAATCCGGGCAGGAAGTATTCTGGAAGGGGGCCTCGAACCAAGGAGCGCATCCATGTCCGATTTCACCATGCCGCTCGGCGGCGCCGTCACGCAGTCGATCCTGCCCTGGAGCTGGGCGTTCGGCGGCTCGAACAACCAGTACGGCCTGTTCAACATCTATCTCGGCCAGTCCTCCAACCCCGATGTCGAGCGCGAGGCGCTGGATGTCGCGAGCTACGGCAAGCAGCTCGGCCGCATCGAGGAGGCGCTGCTGGTCCTGATCGACAAGGCGTTCCCCGATCCGTTGCCGGCCGGCGCGCAAAAGGACGCCATCGACGATCTCAAATCGATGATCCACGAGATCAACCTCGTGAAGAAAAGGCACGCCGCGAAGTAGGCGCCGCCGCGCCCATCTTTTGCCATCATGATCCGTTCCGCTCGCCCGCAGGGTCGTCGCCGGGGGGCACATGATCAACGAGACGCTGTCGATCTTCATCCGTTCTTTTGCGCGTGCACCGCTGGCTTGGCTGCTGCTGCTCGTCGCGGCGACGGGCACCAATCTGGTCGATCTCGTCTACGGGGTGCAGCCCGGGCACAAATTCAGCGCCCTCCAGGTCGTCTCGGTGGCGGTGCGCCTTGTCGGCGTCTATTGGCTCGCCGCCGTCGCCTTGCGGCGCATGGTCGGACATCCCGCGAAGGCCTGGGCGCCGGACCGCGGCGTCGCGTTCCTCGTGCTGTGGACGATCGGCCTGTTCGTGGTCGAGCAGGCCGGCGGCGTCGGACTTGTCGTGGCGGCGAAAGCATTCCAGGTCGGGCAGGCGAATGCCCGGGTCACCGTCGTGCTCTGCATCGCGCTTGCCACTGTGATCGTCGATCTCGCGGTGTTGCGGATCGTGCCTTGGCCGGTCGCCCGTACCGCGCGCGTTCGGGAATTCATCTTCGGCGCAGCCTGGCGCGGCATGCGCGGCAAATGGCGCGCCGCGGCCGGCGCCTATCTCGTCCTGGTGTTCGGGTTGTTCGCCCTCCATCTCGGCCTGACGGCCTGGCTGCAGCTTGCGCCGCCGCCGCGGCCGCTCCTGATCGGTTGGACGGTTTTCGACGGCGTGGAGTCCGTCATGTTCCTGATGATGGCGCTGGCGCTCAACGCGACCGCCTATGGCCGCGCCAGGCCTATGTAGCCGCGACGCATTCCATCTCCACCCGCGCGCCGAGGATGAGCTGGCGCGCGCCGAGGGCGGTGCGCGCCGGATAGCGGCCGGCGGCGAAATAGGGCACATAGACCTGGTTGAACGCGCCCCACTCCCCCATGTCGGCGAGATAGACCACGCATTTGACGATGTCCTCGAAGCCGAGCCCCGTCTCCTTCAGCACCGCGCCGATGTTTTCCATCAGCTGTCGCGACTCGGCCTCGATGCCGCCGGATACCAGTTCCATTTTCCCCGGCAAATTGCCGATGCAGCCCGACAGATAGACGGTGCCGCCGACGCGTACCGCTTGGCTGAAGGGAAGCCTCGCCGTCGCGACGGCCGGCGTGTTGATGAAATCTGCCATATAAATCTCCTGCGAAGGGCGTGACGGATCGGCGGCGACCTCTATTATAGCGCGTCGCATCCGCAGGGGGATCCATGGATCGCCGCCAACGCGTCATTGCCGCCGCCCTGCCATGCCTGCTCGCGCCCGCTCTCTTGTTCGCCGCGCCGTCGGGGCCATATCCGGCGCATCCGCACACCGTGCCCCAAATCGTCGCCGCCGACGTGCTGGCGCGCGACAAGGCGATCGCGGACGACGTTTTCCAAGGCCGCGGCCCCGGCACCACCGCCGGGGAGGCGGCGGCGCAGTGGATCGCGGACGAGATGAAGCGCATCGGGCTGAAGCCCGGCTATCGCGGCAGCTATTTCCAGCCGGTGCCGGCGGTGAACATCGCGCTCGATCCGGCGCAATCCTCACTCGTCTTCAATACCCCGTCGGGCGCCCTCAGCCCCGGCTATCCGCAGGCCACCGTCTATTGGACCCCGCGCCATGAGAGCGCCGATGTCGAGGTGAAGGCCGCGCCGCTGGTGTTCGTCGGCTATGGCGTGGCGGCCCCGGAATATCATTGGAACGACTATGCCGGCATCGACGTCAAGGGAAAGACCGTCGTCATCCTGATCAACGATCCGGGCAACGAAGACACCCATCCCGATCCGGCCTTCTTCAAAGGCAAGGCGATGACCTATTACGGCCGCTGGACCTACAAGTTCGAAGAAGCCGCGCGCCGGGGCGCCGCGGCTGCGATCATCGTGCACGAGACAGGGCCGGCCGCCTATGGCTGGCAGGTGGTGCGCAATTCCAATTCCGGCAACAAGCTGTGGCTGGTCGCCAAGGACAAGGGCATGTCCCGGGTCCCGATTGAGGGCTGGATCACGCTCGACACCGCGCGCGATCTCTTCCGGCGCGCCGGCCTCGACTACGACACGCAGAAAGCGGCCGCCAACAAACCGGGCTTTGCGGCGGTCGCCATGACCGGCGAGACCCTCGACGTCCACGCGCATTCGTCGTTCCAGGTGCTCAACACCCGCAACGTCATCGGCATCGTCCCCGGCGCCAGGCACCCCGACCAGTTTTTCCTCTACACCGCCCATTGGGATCATCTGGGCGTGAAGCCCGACGTCGCAGGACCGGACAAGATCTACAACGGCGCCATCGACAACGGCATGGGCGTGTCCTCGATCCTGGAGATCGGCGAAGCCTTCGCGCACGGCAAACGCCCGCAACGCACCATCGCCATCATCGACTGGACGCTGGAGGAGCAAGGGTTGCTCGGTTCGGAGTATTTCGCGGAACATCCGGTCTGGCCGCTCAGCCATATCGTGGGCGGGGTGAACCTGGACGGCGACCTGCCGCAGGGCCATGCACGCGACATGGTGCTGGTCGGCAGCGGAAATTCGCAATTGGAAGACGTGCTGGCCGACGTGCTCAAGACCCAGAACCGCGTCGTCGCGCCAGATCCCGAGCCGGAGAAGGGCGGGTTCTTCCGTTCCGACCATTTCAGTCTCAGCCATGTCGGCGTGCCGATGCTCGACCCGAAGGGCGGCTACGACCTGGTCGTTGGCGGCACGGCGGCCGGCCAGGCGGTGCGCGACGACTATCGCGACCACCGCTATCATCAGTCCTCGGACGAATTCGATCCGGCCTGGGATTTGAGCGGCCAGATCGACGATCTGGAGGCGCTCTATACGCTGGGCGATACGCTGGCGAATTCCGACCGCTGGCCCAACTGGTACAAGGACAGCGAATTCCGCGCGATCCGGGACAAGAGCCTGGCGAAGAAGTAGGGGGCCCGCCGGCGCGAACGCCGTGTCGTCGCGTGGAGGATATCATGGGCTGCTATCGGGGCCTCAACGGGCGCGATCCGGCGGATCCGAATGCCTCGCCGCTATATGGCGATCTTGCCGGCCTGCCGCCGATCCGCGTGCATGTCGGCGACGACGAGGTCCTGCTGGACGATTTGCGGCGCTATGTCGAACGCGCCGTCGCCGCCGGCGTCGATGCCAGGGTCGATATATGGGAGGGCATGCCGCACGGCTTTCTCGGCGGCATCGGACGGTTGGACGCCGCGGCCAAGGCCTTGGACGCGCTCGGCACCTTCCTGTCCGGGCGGTTCGCTGCCGCCCGCGGCGCCTGAACAGAGGAAACGGCATCATGCAAATTGCCGGAAACACGATCCTGATCACCGGCGGCGGCGCGGGCATCGGCCGTGGCTTGGCCGAAGCTTGTCATCGCCTGCGCAACCGGGTCGTCGTCGCGTGGCGCCGGCCGGCGGCCTTGGACCGCGTGACCGCGGCCAATCCCGGCATGCGGTAGGCTGTCCCTATCGGCCCCGGCGCTGCGGGAGGAAGGTGTCGTCGATGTTCGCCAGCCCCGCCACGCGCTGGGCCGCGTGCTCGATATGCACCAGCCGCCGCTTCAGCACCGACATGCCGCTCGGCAGATAGGGATCGCCGCCCGGCGTCGCGCCCAGGCGCGGCGGCGTTTTCGCAATTGCGCCGCCGCTCAGGATATCCAGCACCCGGCCGCGCATTTCGCGGGTGAATTCCTCCGCATGTACCGCCTTGTCCAGCTCGGCGCCGCGCATGGCATAGAGCACCTGCATCGAGGTCAGGTCCGACAGCAGAAGATAATTCGCCGACAGCAGCGCGTTCAGCCGCGCCAGCAGCTCCTTGCCCGTCGCCGGCTCGTCGGCCAGGCGCCGCACCGCGCCCGACATCGCCGCGACCGCATCGAACAGGCGCTTGCGCGCCAGGCGATAGGTCTGTTCCACCCGCTCGCGCGTCATTGCCGCGGCGGCGAAATCGCGATCCGCCTTCAGCAGATTGGCGATGGTGCGCGGCAGCTCGTTGTGCTCCCAATTGGGCAGCAGGAAGGCGAAGATATAGGACAGCGCGGCGCCGATCAGCGTATCGCCGATGCGCTCGCTCAGCACGTGATGCGCGTCGGGCTGCAGGAAATGCAGCAGCAGCAGGGACGATACCGAGGCCGATGCGGCGGTGACGCGGTACTGCACCGCGCCGAAGGCATGGCTCACGCCGGTCGCCAGCGCGACGAAGACCAGCAGATAGCCTATGGGCACGAAGGCCTGCAGCGCCGCCGCCGCGATACAGCCGATCAGCGTGCCGACGATGCGGTCCCAGCGCCGCTGCCGCGTCACGCTGTAATTGGCGCGCATGATCAGCGCGGTGGTGAGCAGGATCCAGCTCGCATGGGCGAAGCGCGGAAACGCCACCGTCAGCGCCAGCCCGGCGCACATCGCCAGCGACAGGCGCACCGCATAGCGGAAGGCCGGCACCCCGAAGCCGATCTGCGCGCGCAGATGGGCAACGCCGCGCAGCTGCGGCTGGCGGAACAGGGCAAGGTCGGCATGCGGCGCGGGCGGCTCTTTCGCGCCGATCGTCGCGATCCGTATGGCCGATTGCCCCAGCTTGTCGGCGGTGGAGCGGAAAGCGGCGACCGCGTGCATCTCCGCCTTGTCGTCCCCGGCCGCGGCGGCGATACGCTGAAGCTCGGCCGCGATCGCATCGCGGGCGCGCAGATGCGAATCGACATCGACCGGCTCGCCCGGCTTGAGCGCGATCCGCCCGACATCCGTCGCCAGCGCCAGCGTCAGGGCGCGCAGCCGCCGGTTCAGATGCCGGTGCCGGGAGGTTTGCAGGACCTCGATATCGGCATCGCTCGACAGGATCGTCTCGAAGGAATCGAGCAGCGCCACCAGCGCGCGGGCCTGGCGCTGCTGCCACGGCGCGGCGGTGCGGGCATAGATCGCGTCGCGCGCGATCTGCATGCGCTCCACCGCGGCCGCATGGCCTTCGATCACCGCGGCAAAGGCGGCGGCATCGTCGCGCCCGGCTTCGAACAGGGCGGCCTTGGCCCGCAGATAGGCGGCAAAGCTCCGCAACGCCTCCGCCAGCAGAAGCCGTCGCACCCGCTCGTCGAACAGCCAGGCCGACGCCAGGGCATAGGCCGCATAGGCCGCGCCACCGGCGGTGAACAACGTCCAGTGCTCCCACAGCGTGTCGCGCGTCACATTGTCCGCGCCGAGCGCCAGCACGAAGGCGAGCACCGTCACCACGCCCAGACCGACGGCGCGCTTGCCATAGGCGGAGATCAGCCCGGCCCAGGCGCCGACGGCGAAGGTCGTCGCGAACTCGGCCCACACCACGCCCTTGCCGAGCGCCGTCGCCAGCGTCGCCAGGCTGGCCATGGCCAGCGCCACCAGAAGGATTCGCGGCTTCTCGCCCAGGGGATCGGGCTGGTCGGCAATGGACACGCACAGCGCCCCTGTCGCCGCGGCGATGCCGGCCCCGAGGCCCAGCGGAATTCCCGCCGCCAGGCCGGCCAGCCCGACGCCGATGCTGACCGACAGGCCGTTCTCCAGATGCGGCCGGTAGAGCAGGGGATGGAGGGCGAGGGCGAAGCGGGTCATGGCTTCCCTCCCGTAATCAGCAGAACGGTTTACGGCAAGCGTTCGCTCGCCTAAAAGCTTGGGCGGTCACGCCAAAGTCCAATGGCCGCCGGGGGTTTACGCGTTGTTCCAGAAGATACTGATCGCCAATCGTGGCGAAATCGCCTGTCGCGTCATCAAGACCGCGGCCAAGATGGGCATCAAGACCGTCGCCGTCTATTCCGACGCCGACCGCGACGCGCTGCATGTCGAAATGGCCGACGAGGCGGTGCATATCGGCCCGTCGCCCTCGGCCCAGTCCTATCTCGTCATCGACCGGATCGTGCAGGCCTGCAAGGACACGGGGGCGCAGGCCGTGCACCCCGGCTACGGGTTCCTGTCCGAGCGCGAGGCGTTCGCCGAGGCGCTGGGCAAGGCCGGGATCGTCTTCATCGGGCCGAACAACAAGGCCATCGCCGCAATGGGCGACAAGATCGAATCCAAGAAGCTTGCCCGCGCCGCGAAGGTGAACACGGTTCCCGGCTTCATCGGCGAGATCAGGGACGAGGCGCATGCGCGCGCCATCGCGGCCGAGATCGGCTATCCGGTCATGGTCAAGGCGTCCGCCGGGGGCGGCGGCAAGGGCCTGCGCATCGTCCACAAGGAGGACGAGCTGGTCCAGGCGATCAAATCGTCCCAGCACGAGGCCAAGGCAGCGTTCGGCGACGACCGTCTCTTCGTCGAGAAATTCGTCACCGAGCCGCGCCACATCGAGATTCAGGTGATGGGCGACAAGCACGGCAATGTCGTCTATCTGAACGAGCGCGAATGCTCGATCCAGCGCCGCAACCAGAAAGTGATCGAAGAGGCGCCGTCGCCCTTCCTCGATGCCGCCACCCGCAAGGCGATGGGCGAGCAGGCCGTCATGCTCGCCCAGGCGGTCGGCTATGACAGCGCCGGCACGGTCGAGTTCATCGTCGATAAGGACCGCAAATTCTATTTCCTCGAGATGAACACGCGTCTCCAAGTCGAACATCCGGTCACCGAGCTCACCACCGGGCTCGATCTGGTCGAGCTGATGCTGCGCTCCGCCGCCGGCGAGACTCTGCCCATCGCGCAGAAGGATGTCGGACTGAACGGCTGGGCCGTCGAGGCCCGCGTCTATGCCGAGGATCCCTATCGCGGCTTCCTGCCCTCGACCGGCCGGCTGGTGCGCTATCGCCCGCCCAGGGAAGGCGTGCGCGGCGACGTCGTCGTGCGCAACGACACCGGCGTCTATGAAGGCGGCGAGATCTCGATGTTCTACGATCCGATGATCGCCAAGCTGTGCACCCATGCGCCGGCGCGGCTCGGCGCCATCGATGCCATGGCGGCGGCGCTCGACGAATTCCGCATCGAAGGCATCGCCCACAACATCGCCTTCCTCACCGCCATCATGCACAACCGGCGCTTCCGCGACGGTCGGCTGACGACGGGCTTCATCGCCGAGGAGTTCCCCGACGGCTTCCACGGCCGGCCGATGGACGACATCGAACAGCACCGCTTCGTGGCGGCCGCGGTGGCGGCGCGCCTCACCCGCGGCCTGCGCGCCAGCGGCATCTCCGGCACGCTGAACGGCGCCTATCGCCTTGCATCCGATTTCATCGTCTCGATCGACGGCCACGTCTATGGCGTCACCCATGCCAATCTCGCGGCCGGAAATCTGAGCCTTCAGATAGACGGCAGGCCGTATGATGCGCTGACCGAGTGGATGCCGGGCCAGCCGATCATGCATCTGGCGGGCGCCGACGGCGAACATTCTATCCAGCTCAGCCGCGTCCAGAGCGGCTACAAGCTGGGGCAGGGCGGACGCACGGTGACCGCGATCGTGCGCTCGCCGCTGGCCGCGCGGCTTGCGGCGCTGATGCCCGTCAAGGTCGCGCCCGACACCTCCAAGATGCTGCTTTGTCCGATGCCGGGCCTGGTCGTCTCGGTCAACGTGATCGCGGGTCAGGAGGTCAAGGCCGGCGAGACCCTGGCGGTTGTCGAGGCGATGAAGATGGAGAACGTGCTCACCGCGCAGGCCGACGGCACCGTCAAGAAGGTCAACGCCGCCAAGGGCGACAGCCTGGCGCTGGACGAGGTCATCCTCGAATTCGCGTGAAGGGTGGCGCACGGGGCCGCCAGTCGGACCGCGACCGGCTTTAAATCGTCCACCGGATCTGGAACTGGAACGCCGGGTTGGAATGCGCCACGTTCTCCTCGATGTTGTCGAGAGGCGACGAATTGCGCGGTCCGGCGTAGTTGTAGCGGATGTCCGTGAACACGAAGGGCACGATGTTGTTCGCCTCGACATGGAAACTCCAGGCCGGGCTTGGCTTGTACTCCCAGAACAGCGACAGATAGGGCGGCGGGACCTTGCGATGGCGGAACTGGTCGAGCCGGTAGTACCGCTCGTCCCAGCCGTTGTAATAGTTGATGCCCCAAGTCGATTTCAGGCTGTCGATGTCCTGGCTGAACGAGGCGTTGAGGTTCTGCGGCCGCTGGCCGGAGATCACGCGTTCCAGGCCGGTCACCGGATCGCGCACCCGGCTGAGGTCGAACACGCCGACGACGGTCAGAAGGCCGCCCGGCACGAGGAAGCGGTCGAGCGGCAGCGTCACCTCGACATGGATTTCCTCGTTGCGGCCGTCGCCGATATTGCCGGGCGCGTCGAAAATCGCGGTCGGCGTCACGATCGGCACGAAATCGACGACGTCCTTGATCTGCTCGTGCATGTAGGTGAGCACGAAAGCACCCTTGCCCCAGAAGTGCCGCTCATAGGAGATCTCGTATTGCGTGCGCTGGTCGGGCCGTAGATTCTCGTTGCCGGCCGTTACGCCGGTCGCCGCCAGGTCCGCCGAGGCGACGAAATTGTTGAAATCGAGCTGCCCGACGATCTTCTCGTAGCGCAAGCGCAGCTGCGAATCCTTGTCCGGCGTCCAGGTCAGGACGGCGCGCGGCTTGGGATAGAAGAACGACCGGCTCAGGCTGACCGCGCCGGTCTCGCCGATCGTCGAATATTCGGCGCGCAGGCCTGCCTCGATCATCCAGCCTTCTGCGAAGCGCCAATCGGCCTGTCCGAATGCCTCGCCGCGGCGCTCTTCGACGCGCGCGTCGGCCGAGGGCAGCGGCTGGTTCGCGCCGTTGACGAAGAACGCCGTCTTGCCGTCGAGGAAATTGAACGCGCCCTCGCCGCCCCCCTCCAGCGTCAAAGCGGGGATCGGCAGATAGCGCAGGGTCGCGCGCGCGATCGATTCGCCGGTCTGGTCACTGGATGTGAAAAGCTGCGTCGTCGCCATGTCGTCGGATCGCGACATGCCGTTGCTGTCGTCGATGCGCTGCAGGACGAGGGTTTCCAGCTCCGCGCCGCCGACGGCGCCTTTCCAATGCAGCCCCAGCTCGCCCATCTTCTCGCGCGAATTGTCCTGGAAGAGTTCGGAAAAGCCGGTATGCCGGTACAGCAGGCTGTCGTTGAACGGACTGTCCGTCAGCGTGAGGTTCGCCTTGAATTCGCCGCCCCAGAGCGGAAGCGTCGCCGCGCCCTTGGCGGAAAGCCCGAAGCCGTCGCCATGGGAATAGGTCGTGTCGTGGGTCAGCAGATGGCCGGCGCCGTCGAACAGGTCGTGAAAGCCGCGCCCGGCGGAATCGTCATATCCCGCGGTCGATTGGATCGTTCCCTCATAGATCGCGCCGCCGGCGTGCCGCGTGAAGGACAGCGAGGCATCGGGCACCATATGGCCGTCCTTGAAGACGTGATCCTGCGCCGTGGCGACCCAGGTGGTCGAATCGGCTTTTTTCAGGATCACGTCGGCGATCACCGTCTGCCCCTGCATGTCGATGCCCGGCGCGCCGCCGCGGATCAGCGCGATGCGCTCCACGTCCTTCGCCGGAATGCGCTGCAGGATCGACTGCAGCGAATCGGCCTTCGAGGTCGGGCGCTGGTCGTTGATCAGGACGTTGCCGGCATTGCCGGCAAAGCCGCGCGCCGAGCCGATGTCGGTGAAGACGAAGCCGGGCAGCCGCCCGACCATGTCGAAGGCGGTGTTCGGCCGCGCCTCGGCGAAGAACGCCGGATCGTAGTTCAGGATTGCGCTCGGCGCATCGTCCGCCTGTGCGGTCGCGATCGTCAGCGCCGCCGCCGCGCAAGCCACCAACCTGTTCGCGTGCAAGCGCGTCCCCCTCTGCGACCACGTGCTCCAAACTGGTGGAGCGCGGTCTACCGCGGCAACGCACGCACGGCGCATGGCTCGCTTGCGGCAGTGTCCTGGTTTTCGACTAGTGTGATCCGCGGGCGCAACCATCGCGACTGCCTGCTTTGCACGCCAGCGCCGTCACGCCAACGTGAAGCGGCGCGGTCCGGCGGCGCATACTGGCTTTCGCGGCCCCCTTCGGTCCAAAATGCGCCAATGAGCGATGAAACCGAACTGACCCATCTGCGCCTTCGCATCGAAGGCTTCGTCCAGGCCGTGGGCTATCGCAACTTCGTGATCGCCGAGGCGACGCGGCTGGGCGTCGATGGCTGGATTCGCAATCGCGGCGACGGCACGGTGGAGGTGCTGGTCTCGGGTCTCAACGGCGCGGTCGAGACGCTGGTCGGCCTGTGCATGAAAGGGCCGCCCGGCTCGACCGTGCGCAATGTGGAACTGCACAAGGCCGAACCCGCGACGGAGAAGGGCTTCAGGCGCCGCCCGTCGCTTTAGGCGCGATCGCTAGCCGAACACCGTGTCGAACGCCTGCTTCATCGCCACATCGACGTCGGCCATCGTCACCGGAAGGCCCAGATCGTGCAGGCTGGTCACGCCGTGCTCGCGGATGCCGCAGGGCACGATGCCGTCGAAATGGGCCAAATCGGGATCGACGTTGAGGCTGACGCCGTGGAATGTCACCCAGCGGCGCACCCGCACGCCGATGGCGGCGATCTTGTCCTCGCGGTTCCTCCGCACGACCCAGATGCCGACGCGGCCCTGGCGCCGCTCGCCCTTGACGTTGAAGGCGGCCAAGGTCCGGATCAGCCACGCCTCCAGGTCGTGCACATAGGCGCGCACGTCGCTGCCGCGCCGCTTCAAATCGAGCATCGCATAGCCGACGCGCTGGCCCGGGCCGTGATAGGTGAACTGCCCGCCGCGTCCGGTCTTGAACACCGGAAAGCGCGCGTCGAGCAGATCGCCCTCCTTGGCGCTGGTGCCGGCGGTATAGATCGGCGGGTGTTCGACCAGCCACACCAGTTCCGGCCGCGTTCCGGCCGCGATCGCCGCGGCGCGCGCTTCCATGAAAGCCACGGCATCGGGATAGGGCGTCAGTCCCGGCGCTATCCGCCATTCCACGGCGCCCGGTGTTAACCCGGCCGCAACCATGTTCGCAGGACTATCCCGGCCGTCGTCCATGAGGCCCTTCATGTCGTCCAATATCTCCGGCGTCAAAGTCGAAATCTCCGTGGTTCTGGGAAGCTCGACCATCCCCATGCATCAGCTCCTGCGCATGGGCCGCGGCGCGGTGATCGAGCTCGACGCCAGGCAGGACGATCCCGTCCTGATCCTCGCCAATGACAGGCCGGTGGCGAAGGGCGAAATCATCATCCATGGCGATAAGATAGGTGTGTCGATCACCGAAATCCTCAAGGGCTACCAGTAATTACACAGTCTGATATTGTAGATAAAATCATTCTCCACTCCATTCTTGCATTTAATCGTCTCAGTGCGTACCTCTGCGTTACAACCGGCCAAGATGGGCCGGAGCGGAGGCCGCTTTGCTCCCCATTCTGCTCAAGAGCGATACTGTTCGCGTCGGCTTGGCCGGCGCCGGGGATGGCCTGGCGCGCCGCGCCGCGCTCCTGGCCGAGGCGGGTTTCGAGCCGGTCGCGGTGATCGCCACCGTCCCGCTGCCGCGTCTGGACATCCTTTTCGTCGCCGGACTGGACCGGGACGCCGCGGCGGCTTTGGCCGGGGAGGCGCGCGCCATCGGCATCCTGGTGAATGTCGAGGACGTGCCGGAGCTTTGCGATTTCCACGTGCCGGCGGTCGTGCGCCGCGGCGATCTGGTTCTCACCGCCTCCACGGGCGGGCGGGCGCCGGGGCTCGCGCGGCAGCTGCGCGAATGGCTCGAAGGCCGCTTCGGTCCCGAATGGACCGTGCATCTCGACGATGTCGGCTCGGCGCGCAGCGCCTGGCGGGCCGGCGGCCTGGCGCCGGAAGAAGTCTCGCGCCGCACCCGTGAACTGGTTTCGCAGAAAGGCTGGCTCGCATGAGCGCCACCGTCACGGTCATCGACCGCTCGCGCGGCGTGGCGCCGCGCGCCTTCGATCGCGCCGGGCAGGGCGCCGTCGATCCGCTCGTCCTCGCCAAGCTCGCCCAGCTTCAGGATGCATCGCGCGGGCGCGATGCGCACGGCATCCTCGAACTTGCGCTGGGCGGCGAGTTCAAAGGCAAGAGCGCCGTCGTGTCGTCCTTCGGCGCCGAGTCGGCCGTGCTTTTGCACCTGGTGGCACAGATCGATCCGGCGACGCCGATCCTGTTCCTCAACACCGGCAAGCTGTTCGGCGAGACGCTGCGCTATCGCGACCGGTTGCAGGACGTGCTGGGGCTGGGCGACATCCGCTCCCTGGCGCCGAATCCGGTCGATCGCGCCCGCTTCGATCCCGACGGTACGCTGTGGGCGCGGGATACCGACTCCTGCTGCAATTTCCGCAAGGTGATTCCCCTCAAGCGCGCGCTCGAGCCCTTCGCGGCGCAGATCACCGGGCGAAAGCGCTTCCAGACCAGGGAGCGGGCCGAGATGCAGGCGGTGGAGTTCTTCGAGGGCCGCTTCCGCTTCAATCCGCTGGCCGACTGGTCGCTCGCCGACCTGGAATCCTATGTCGCCGCGCACGACCTGCCCAAGCATCCGCTGGTTGAGGACGGCTATCCCTCGATCGGCTGCATGCCCTGCACGCGCCGCGTCCAGGCCGGCGAGAGCTATCGCGACGGCCGCTGGTCCGGCCTCGACAAGGACGAATGCGGCATCCATGTCGGCGTCGATGGCGAGGGTATCTAGCCCGCGTTTCAACCCCGTTCGGCTCTGCTAAACCCCCGCGCCTACCGGTGATTTCCCTGACGTGCGGTCGTGGCGGAATTGGTAGACGCACTACCTTGAGGTGGTAGCGGGGCAACCCGTGGAGGTTCGAGTCCTCTCGACCGCACCATCGTTTTCACGCGCGAGGCGCCGCCGCGGCCTGGTTGTTCAGCATGTCGCGTCCGGCACGTCCTGTCCCTTCGGCGCCTGGATGATCATGCGGTAGCAGAGCATCTCGCGCCGCGCGAACGCCGCCGCCGCGCCCCACAGATAAAGCCTGAAGCGGCGGAAATTGTAGTCGCCGAAGCGGTGCACCACGGCCTCGCGGTTGGTGTCGAGATTCTTCGCCCATTGGATCAGCGTCAGCATATAGCTCTTGCTGTCGTTGAAGATCTCGATCGCCTGCATCTGCGTCTTGGCCAGCTTGTCCAGCAGGTCGGGCAGCACCAGGAAGGAATGGTTGCCGCCATAGATGTGCTTGACCATGAAGGACGACAGCTCGAACTTCTTGTTCCAGGCCGAGCCGTCCAGGAAGATGCGTCCGCCCGGCTTGATCAGGCCGGCGAACTTTTCGAGCACGCGCTGGTAGTCGGGCAGATGCTCGATCACGCCCATGATGACGATGGCGTCGTAGCGCGTGTCGGTCCGGTATTCGAGCAGGTCCGAGAACACCAGTTCCCAGTCATGGCCCAGCGTCCTGGCGCGGCCCGTCAGATAGTCGATCGATTCCCGGCTGATCGAGATGCCGGTGCATTTGACGCCGCGGGCGCTGGCATATTCGAACCACGCGCCCCAGCCCGGCCCGATCTCCAGGATGTGGTCGCCGGGCTTCAGGTTGAGGCCGCGAAAGGCATAGTCGAACTTGCGCAGCGTGGCGACGTCCAGCGTCTCGTCGTCGTCGGCATAGACTCCCTGCGTGTAGCAGGGCGTCTTGGGATCGAGGAAGCTGAGGAAGAAGCCCGGATCGATGTCGTAATGCGAATGGATCGCCTGCTTGTTGGTATAGACCTGCCCGAACAGCAGCGGCTGGAGATGGCGCCAGGCCTGCAGCAGCGGATGGGTGTCCTTCATCGAAGCCTGGATCTCGAACGGCTTGAGCATGTCGCCTTCGATCTCGAAGTCGCCGGCGAGATAGGAATCGGCGACCTTGCCTTCGTCCAGGCTCATCGCCGCGCGCAGCGCCCGCTCGTTCTTGAGCGTCACCTGGAAGTCCGGCGGCCCCTGGCCGATCCGCCGCCGCGTCCCGTCGGGAAAGATCGCCTCGAACGACATCGCGAAATTCGAATAGCGTTTCAGCAGGCGATCGAACAGGGACGGCGTCTTTGCGCCGGAGGCCGCCAGAACATTGTCGCTGTCGAGATTCAGGGAATCGCTCATCGTGCCCTCCCAATGGAGAAAGGCCGGCATCGGTTCCCGCGCAAAGCCACGCGATCCGACGCGGCCCCAAACACACATAGACTAGGCGCAAAACCGCCCTTTGTCATCCATGCCGCGCCCTATGCCGCGTCCTCCGGCAATTGCAGGATCAGGCGGTAGCAGTCGAGGCTGCGGCTCAAGAACTCGTAGGACGCGCCCCACAGATAGAGCCTGAAGCGGCGGAAATTGAACTCGCCGAAATTCTTGACCAGGAAATCCTTATGGGCGTCGAGGTTCTTCGCCCATTGGACGAAGGTGTAGCAATAGCTCATGCGGTCGTTGAACACCTCCTCCACCTGGAACGGCGTCTTGGCCACCTTGTTCAGCAGGTCGTCGAGCACCAGGAAGGAATGGTTGCCGGGATAGATGTATTTCACCATGAAGGACGACAGCTCGTACTTCTTGATGCAGGCGCTGCCGTCCAGGAACACCCGGCCGCCCGGCTTGACCAGCGACTGGAACTTCTTCACCACGCGCAGGTAGTCGGGCAAATGCTCGATCACGCCCATGATGACGATGGCGTCGTATTTCACGCCCGGCGCATAGTCGAACAGGTCGGACTCGACCAGCTCCCAGTCATGGCCGAGCTTCTTGCCCTTCTCGGTCAGGAAGCGGATCGATTCCTTGGAGATCGAAATGCCGGTGCATTTCACGCCCCGCGACGCGGCGTATTCGAACCATGCGCCCCAGCCGGGACCGACCTCGAGGATGTGGTCGCCGGGCTTGAGCTTCAGCTTCTCGAAGCAATAGTCGAACTTGCGCAGCGTGGCTGTGTCGAGGCCCTCGTCGGGGCTCAGATAGACGCCCTGGGTGTAGCAGGGCGTGACCGGATCGAGGAACGACAGGAAGAACGACGAATCGATATCGTAATGGTGCGAGATCGCCTGCTTGTTGGTGTGCACCTGGCCGAAGAACAGCGGCTGGATATAGCGCCAGGCCTCGGTGACGACGTGGAAGTCCTTCATCGAGCCGCGCAGTTCGAACGGCTTCATCATGTCGCCGTCCAGGTCGAGGTCGGCGGCGAGATAGGCCTCGGCGATCTTGCCCTCGTCCAGGCTGGTGACGGCCTTCAGGCCCCGGTCGTTGTTGATGGTCAGCGTGAAGGTCGGCGCGCCCGCGCCGAAACGCTGATGCGTCCCGTCCGGCATGACAACCTCGAACGGCGTCGAGATGTCCGCATATTGCGCCGCGAACCGGCCGAGCAAGCCGAGCGGGGCCGGCTTGGCCTCCGCTGCCGCCGGAAGATTAAGCGTTTCCGTCATCCATACCCCCAAAAGGCCATTCGGCAACCGGGTCTCTTAACCATCCGGAGCCCGGTGGCGAAGAATATGGCCTTTGCGGCGGTTTGTCATGCGTCTCGCCGGCCCCGTGCAGACGGAAACGGACCCCGCGGGCGACCAGACAAGTCGGCAGATGCTGCGCCCCATTGCCATGTAAATAACGCGCGAATACTGATAAGACCTCGATATTGGCGGGCATTCCACGACACAGGCCGTCGTCACCAACGGCGGTTCCCTTATCGTCACCGGTGCCGCCGGGGCGCTTGGCGGCGACTACAATCGCGATGGCTTCGCCGACATCGGTATGACGCGCGGCCAGTTGCCGTTCTGGCGCGGTCAACCGACGGTCGCCAAGACCGGACAGGAGAGATGCTTTGACCAATTACATGGGCACACCCGGCGACGATAGCCTGGCTGGCGGTTCGGGCGACGACACCATCGTGGGCGGCGACGGCAACGATGTGTTGTCCGGCGGCGCCGGCGACGATGTCCTCTACGGCGGTCTGCAGCACTCCGAACAGCAGATCATCGCCGACGCGAAGAGCAGGATCGGCGCCGGAAATTTCGCCATTCTCTATCAGGGCGCCAGCTATACCGCCGCCGGCCTCGCCGCGTCGTCCTTCGACATGCTCGTGATCAATCCGGCGAAGTCCTCGGTGACCGGCGTCGCGAACAGCGAGGTCCTCTGGACACCGGCCGAGCTCGGTCAGATCGAAGGAGCAGGCAAGCTCGCGATCGGCTATCTCAATGTGGCCAAGGTCAACGACTACACCGGCGAATGGGATCCCGCCTGGACCACCACGCACCTCGCCGGCGGGCAGCTTACGCCCAAAGCGCCATCCTGGCTGGAGGGCCCCGATCCGAACTTTCCGAATGCGAGACTCGTCGATTTTTCCGCGGCCGGCTGGCTCGCGGTGCTCGAGGCGCGTCTCAGGACGCTGATCGACCAGGGCTTCGACGGCGTCTTCCTGGACGATGTGCTGCAATACTATGCGCGAGGCCAGGCCCATCTGGATGTCGCGGCCGAGGCGCGACAGATGCGCGATCTCGTGGTGGGATTGCGCGGCTACGCGGATACCTACATCGCGGGCAAGGGCGGCGACCCGTCGGCCTTCAAGTTCATCGTCAACGGCGCACCCTATATTCTCGGCGACGCGACCTCGGACGGAAGCCCGGACAATCCGGCCCAGGACGCCGCCTATCTGAACGCGATCGACGCCTTTCTCGCGGAGAACTATTTTTCGCAAGGCGCGGCGGCTGCGATCCAGACGGCGATCGACGTGTTCGGCAGCCACGGAATCCTGCTCCTGTCGGACGACACGGGATTGTCGACTGGGGCGTCGCGCGATCTGGTCATGGAAAGCGCCGTCAACCAGGGCTTCCTGCCCTACACGACGGCCGCCCTCGGCTACGAGTCCTTCGGCCCGGCCTTCGTTCCGGGATTTGGCAGCGGGCTGACGCTCGGCAATGACGTCCTCTCCGGTGGGGCCGGCAACGATATATTGGTCGGCGGCGGCGGCAACGATACGCTCGACGGCGGCGCGGGCATCGACACGGCGGTGTTTACCGGCAATCGGGCGGCTTACACGATTGTCCGCACCGGATTGATAATGACGCTGACCGGTCCGGACGGAACCGACACCTTGACCGGCATCGAGTTCCTGAAGTTCGACGACAGCTCTGTGTCGATTGCGCCCGCACGCGCCGACGCGAACGGCGACGGTTTTTCCGACATCCTGTGGCAGAACACGTCCGGCCAGGCTGCGATCTGGACGATGAACGGCCTGGCCCAGACCGGCGGTGGGCAGGTCGGCGGCAATCCGGGATCGTCCTGGCATGTGAAGGCGAGCGCCGACTTCAACGGCGACGGCGGGGCCGACATCCTGTGGCAGAACGACAATGGCCAGGCCGCGATCTGGACCATGAACGGCCTGGCCCAGACCGGCGGCGCCCAGGTCGGCGGCAATCCCGGCGCGAGCTGGCATGTCGTCGGCGCCGGCGATTTCGACGGCGACGGCAAGGCCGACATTCTCTGGCAGAACATCAACGGCCAGGTCGCGGTGTGGACCATGGACGGATTGACTCAGACCGGCGGCGCGCAGGTCGGCGGCAATCCCGGGCCGTCATGGCATGTCATTGCCGCGGCCGATTTCAACGGCGACGGCAAGGCCGACATCCTGTGGCAGAACGACAGCGGCCAGGCGGCGATCTGGCTGATGGACGGCCTGACCCAGATCGGCGGCGCGCAGGTCGGCGGCAATCCGGGTTCGTCCTGGCATCTCAAGGGCGCCGGCGACTTCAACGGCGACGGCAAGGCCGACCTCCTGTGGCAGAACGACAGCGGCCAGGCCGCGATCTGGACCATGGACGGCCTGACCCAGACCGGCGGGGCGCAGGTCGGCGGCAATCCGGGTCCGTCATGGCATGTCGAAGGCGCCGGCGACTACAATGGCGACGGCTTCGCCGACATCCTGTGGCAGAACAACAGCGGCCAGGCGGCCGTGTGGACCATGAACGGCTTCACCCAGCTCGGCGGCGCCCAGGTCGGCGGCAGTCCGGGCTCCCCCTGGCATGTCATCGGACAGACCGGCTGAGGCGGCGGCTTTGCTCCGCGGCACGATGCGATAGGATCGCCCCGCCGCTTCGGGACGCCGTCATGACCAACGACTATCGCGCGCTGGACCACGCTCTTGGTGAAACGGCGGATGTGATTCGCGAGACGACGCGGCGGTTCAGCGACGCGGAGATCGCGCCTCTGGCGGCCCGGATCGATCGGGACAACCGCTTCCCGCGGGAGCTTTGGCGGCCGATGGGCGAACTGGGCCTGCACGGCATCACGGTGGAGGAGGAGTTCGGCGGTCTGGGACTGGGCTATCTGGAACATGTGGTGGCGATGGAGGAGGTGAGCCGCGGCTCGGCGGCGGTGGGGCTGTCCTATGGCGCCCATTCCAACCTCTGCATCAACCAGCTCCGGCGCAACGGCACGGCGGCGCAGAAGCGCAACTACCTGCCCCGGCTGATCGCCGGCGAGCATGTCGGCGCCCTGGCGATGAGCGAGGCCGGCGCCGGCTCCGACGTCGTGTCGATGGCGCTCAGGGCCGAGCGGAGGGGCGACCGCTTCGTGCTGAACGGCACCAAGATGTGGATCACCAACGGCCCCCATGCCGATACGCTGGTGGTCTATGCCAGGACCGATCCGGGCGCGGGCCCGCGCGGCATCACCGCCTTTCTGGTCGAGAAGGGGTTCAAGGGGTTTTCGGCCTCGCCCAAGCTCGACAAGCTCGGCATGCGCGGCAGCGACACGGCGGAGTTGGTGTTCGAGGACTGCGAGGTGCCGGAGGAGAACGTCCTGGGCGGCATCGGCAAGGGCGTCAACGTGCTGATGAGCGGGCTGGACTATGAGCGCGCCGTGCTGGCGGCCGGCTCGCTCGGGATCATGCAGGCCTGCCTGGACGCGGTGATCCCTTATCTCCACGAGCGCCGGCAGTTCGGCGAGCCGATCGGGAGTTTCCAGATCATGCAGGCCAAGCTGGCCGACATGTATGTCGCGCTCAGCGCGACGCGGTCCTATGTCTACGCGGTGGCGCGTGCCTGCGACGCGGGCAGGACCACGCGCAAGGATGCGGCGGGGGCGATCCTCTACGCGGCGGAGAAGGGCACCTGGATGGCGCTGCAGGCGATCCAGTGCCTGGGCGGCAACGGCTATATCAACGACTATCCCACCGGCCGGCTGCTGCGCGACGCCAAGCTTTACGAGATCGGCGCCGGCACCTCCGAGATCCGCCGATGGCTCATCGGGCGAGAGTTGTTCGAGGAGAGCGGGAACTAGGCCCGACCACCGTCGCCGGATCCGTGCCGTAGACAAATGGGCGTGCAGGCGCCGTCGTCTTGCCGCGGTCGTGGGCGGTTTTATATTGCGGCACCGATCGGTCTTGATAACCGTCCGACGGCGGCACCGGCCTCCCGCAGAGCTCCGGGCAAGTTGCCCGATCCCCGCAAAATCCCGGAGGAACCCGATCGGGCTTTTTTTTTCCGAACCAGATCGCGGCGATGTATTCCTTTCCCGCCGGCTGCGGCCAAGGGCAAACGATCGGTCTGATCGAATTTGGCGGCGGCTATTATATCGCGACGACCGGTGGGGTTCTTCCGCGTTTTTCAGGCATCGCCGCGCGTGACCGTCACGCCGGCCGGCGACGGCCGGCCTGTGTACAGGCCTACAGCAGCCCCGCATTGATCCGGAGCACATCGACCTTGCTGACGAAACCCACGGGCTTCAGGCGGTGGTGCACGACGAGGCCCTGGATCTTTTCGTTGGCCCACAGCTTGGCCTGGGCCT
>DASWOE010000182.1:0-3298 GCA_036398875.1 Rhizomicrobium sp. | reverse complement strand
CGCGCCGGATGTCGCCGCGATCCTGGCGCTCGGCGACCGCCTCTATCGCATCGCCGACGGCCTTTCGACATTCGGCGATTTCCTGGCCGAGGCGCTGACGTCGCGCATCCGTGCCCGGGCGCTGGTAGGCGACGCACATCTCGACCGCTGGGTGGAATGCCTTGGCCGCGTCAAGGCGAGCTTCGGGCGTACCGCGGGCCTCAACCTCGAACCGCGCCAGACGCTGTTGAACGCGGCCGGTCAGATCGCTCAGGCGAGCCGGCGGGCAGGGGCGTTGTGAGCATGCTGGTCGATAGCCATTGCCATCTCGATTTTCCCGAATTCGCGCCGGAGCTCGACGCCGTCATGGCGCGCGCCCGCGGCGCCGGCGTGGGCGTGTGCGTCACCATCGGCACCACGCTCGCCAGGTTCCCCGGCGTGCGCGCGGTGGCCGAGCGCTTCGACGATGTGTGGTGTTCGGTCGGCGTGCATCCGCACGAGGCCGAAAAAGAGCTTCTGACCGGGCCCGAGCCTCTGATCGAAGCCGCGCGCCATTCCAAGGTGGTCGGCATCGGCGAGACCGGCCTCGACTATTTCTACGAGCATAGCCCGCGCGCGGAGCAGATCGCCAACTTCCGCGCCCACATCGACGCCGCGCGCGCCACCGGCCTGCCGCTCATCGTCCACACCCGCGAGGCCGATGACGACACCATCGCCGTGCTGCGCGACGAGATGGCGAAGAGGCGGTTCGGCGGCCTGATCCATTGTTTCACGGGTACGCAGCGGCTTGCCGATGCCGCACTCGAACTCGGCCTTTTCATCTCGGTCTCCGGCATTGCCACCTTCAAGAAATCCAAGGATCTGCGCGCCGTGCTCACGACCGTTCCGCTGGACCGCCTGCTGGTCGAAACCGACGCCCCTTACCTCGCGCCCATGCCCCATCGCGGCAAACGCAACGAACCGGCCTTCGTCGTGAACACGGCTGCGGTGTTGGCGGGGCTGAAGGACGTGAACGCCGACGCGCTCGCAGAAGCGACGACCGGGAACTTCTTCCGCCTTTTCACCAAGGTGACGCGGCCGCGATGACGCTGACGGTCACCATATTGGGCTGCGGCTCGTCCGGCGGCGTGCCGCGGATCGGCGGACCGGACGGCGCGGGCTTTTGGGGCGCGTGCGATCCCGCAAACCCGAAGAACCGCCGCCGCCGCTGTTCGATCCTGGTGACGCGGACGTCGCCGGCCGGACAGACCCATGTCCTGGTCGATACCTCGCCCGACATGCGCGAGCAGCTCATCGACGCCCGTGTCGGCGCGCTGGACGGCGTCCTCGTCACCCACGACCACGCGGACCAGCTCCATGGCCTGGACGATCTGCGCATGGTGGCGCTCAACATGCATCGGCGGGTGGATGTGTACGCCGATGCGACGACCTTCGAAGGCGTGCTCTCGCGGTTCGGCTATTGCTTCGTGCAGCCGGCGGGCAGCGACTATCCGCCGATCCTCAACGCGATCCAGATTGCCGAACCGTTCGCCGATTTTGCCGTCGAGGGAAAGGGCGGTCCGGTGCCGGTCCGGGCCTTTCACCAGGGTCACGGCCGTATCCGTTCGCTCGGCTTCCGCTTCGGGCCGGTCGCATATTCCAGCGATGTCGATGCGTTGGACGAGGACGCCTTCGCGGCGCTCGCCGGGGTGGAATGCTGGATCGTCGATGCGCTGCGCTACACGCCGCATCCGAGCCACGCCCATGTCGAGCGGACCCTGGAATGGATCGCGCGGGTGAAGCCCAAGCGCGCCATCCTGACGAACATGCATGTCGATCTCGATTATGCGACACTGGCCGCCGAGCTGCCGGCCGGCGTGGCGCCCGCCTTCGACGGGATGCCGGTTTCATTTCCCATAATATAGATTATACGAAGTAACGATGTTGGGGCCCTGACGTCGCCCTGCGAATCTTCCCTGTGAATCCGGCGTCGGATATCGCGGCACGCCGCGCCGGATCGGCTATCAATCCGGCATGACCCTACCCAAAGCCGGCAGCGACATCGCGGACCTTCTCGAAATCATGCGCACCCTGCGCGGGCCCGAAGGCGGCTGCCCTTGGGACCGCGAACAGACCTTCGAGACCATCGCCCCCTACACGGTCGAAGAGGCCTATGAGGTCTCCCAGGCCATCGAGGACAAGGATTGGTCCGGCCTCAAGGACGAGCTCGGCGACCTCCTCTTCCAGGTCGTCTTCCACGCGCGTTTGGCCGAGGAACGCGGCCTGTTCGCCTTCGGCGACGTGGTCGAGGCGATCACCGCCAAAATGGTGCGGCGACACCCCCATGTCTTCGCCGACGCCGACCGGCCGGCCGATGCCGACGCGCAGACCACGGCCTGGGAAACGATAAAGGCAGTGGAGCGCGGCTCGAAGAAGCCCGCCGGAACGCTGGATGGCGTCCCCCTCGCCCTGCCCGCGCTGACGCGCGCGGAAAAGCTTCAAAAGCGGCTATCAAGGGTCGGTTTCGATTGGCATTCCGCCCAATCGGTTCTCGACAAGGTGGCCGAGGAGGCCGCCGAGATCGTTGCGGCGCAGGCGCAAGGCGCCGCGCAGGCCGAAATCGAAGGCGAGATCGGCGATCTTCTGTTCGTCATCGCCAACCTGGCGCGGCACCTCAAGGTCGATCCGGAAGCGGCTCTGCGCACGACGAATTCCAAAGTCGTGCGGCGCTTCGGCTGGATCGAGGGCGAACTCGCCCGCCAAGGCCGCATCCCCGGCGAGGCGACGCTGGCGGAGATGGAAGCGCTTTGGCAGCGCGCGAAGACCGAAGCGGTTACTTGATCCGCATCACCTTATAAACGTGGCCGGAACCCTTGAGATAGAGGTTGTAGCCGCCGAGCAGTCCGCGTTCGATGGTGACGTAATTGTCGCCGTCCGCTTGGAAACGCGGCGTCTCATAGTGCTCCTTGCGCTCGCGCCAGACCTGTCCGTTCGCCAGCGTGACCGTGAAATTGCCGCTGGGTTCAACGGCATAGTCGGCGAGCTTGATGGTGATCGGCAGGATCTCCTGACCTGCGGGCTGATATGCCATCTGCGCCGCCAATGGCGGCGGGGCCTCGCTGCCGAAAGGATCGAGGGCGCTCAGGAAAGATCCCTGCGGCGGCGGGGCAGCCGGCTCCGGCGGCGGGGCGGCGGGGACCGGTTCCGGAGGGGGCGGGACGGACGGTGCTTCGGCGGCCGCGCGAAGGGCCGGCGCCTCCTGGTCGTAACAAGCCAGTCGAGCATGCACCTCGGCCAGGTCCGTGCATTTGACCAGGACGCCGATTACATCATCGCGCCG
>DASWOE010000181.1:0-5017 GCA_036398875.1 Rhizomicrobium sp. | reverse complement strand
CAGACATCTACGGTCCGTCGGTGCCGCGCCTGTTCGATATCAGGGAAAAGCCGCACGCCCAGGGCAAGAAGATCGTCCCGATCGAAAAATACGGCATCAAGATCATGTCGCTCGGCTTCCTCATCCGCGAGGACGAGGCGGTGGTGTGGCGCGGGCCGATGGTGCAGAGCGCGCTGACCCAGATGCTCCAGGATACGCTGTGGGAACCGCTCGACGTGCTGGTGCTCGACATGCCGCCGGGCACCGGCGACGCGCAGCTCACCATCTCGCAGCGCGCGCCGTTGCGCGGCGCGGTGATCGTCTCGACGCCGCAGGACATCGCGCTGATCGACGCGCGCAAGGCGATCTCGATGTTCGAGAAGACCAAGGTGCCGGTGCTCGGCATCGTCGAGAACATGAGCACCTTCGTGTGCCCGCATTGCGGCGAAGAGAGCCACATCTTCGGCCATGGCGGCGCGCGCGCGGAGGCGAAGAAGCTGGGTGTCCCGTTTCTGGGCGAAGTTCCGCTGGTGATGGCGATCCGCGAGACCTCTGACGCCGGACGGCCGATCGTGGCGACCGCACCGGATGGGAAGGAAGCACAGGCTTTTCGCGCAATCGCGCAAGAAGTCGCGGCCGGTGTTGCGGTTGGGCAACGCGCCGGCCCCAGAATTGTGCTGGAATAAGATATGGCCGCGAGCAAGCCGCAGATTCGAAGCCTCTTTGCGACCCCGGTCGCGCTGCATTTCCTTCCCGTCGCGCAGGACGTGAACGCGACGTTGCGCCCGCTGATCGCCGAGCGCGCCGGCGCGGGCGCGCGCGGCCAGGGCTGGCGGTCCGATCCGGATCAAATGGAATGGGCCGGCGATTCGGCGCTGACGCTGTTCCGCGTCCTGCGCGATCTGGCCGACAGCCTGACGGCGACGCGCACCGGCGCGCGCGTCAATCTCGACTGGCGCATCGAGGCGGTCGCGTGCCTGCGCCAGAAGGGCGATTATCGCGAGGCGGCGGCCCGGCCCGGCGCCGTCTGGTCCGGCGTCTATTACGTCGATGACGGCTATGCCAAGTCCGACGAGGAAGCGCTCGGCGGCGAATGCGAGCTGCTCGATCCGCGCGGCGTCCTGCCGGCGATGGTCGCGCCGCAATACGGCTTTCGCATCCCGGGCGGGCTCACCGCCGGACAGGGCGAGATCATGCGGCCGCAGAGCGGCATGATCCTGCTGCACCCGTCCTGGCTGGCGCGCAGCGAGCGCCGCTATGACGGCGAGCACCAGCGCGTGACGATCGAGTTCGACCTCACGGCGCCGATCGCCTGACCGTCCTGCCCTTGAGGAAGGATCGAATTGCGCGGGCGGCGGCGCTTACGGGCGTCCCGCCGTGATCGCCATCGTGATCGTGGACTTGCCGTCGGGCAGCGTCTCGGTCCAGATGTCGCCGACCTTGCGATCGCCCGTGATCTCGTTGCAGGCGGTGGCCTTGGACGGATCGGCCGGCGCCGGGTCGGTCACCGTGAAGCAGACATTGGCGTCGTCCTTCCAGGCATAGGTGCCCTTCACGACCTTGTCGCCGATATGCCGTTCCCAGGTCTTGTCGGCATTGACATAGATGACGATCCTGGTGCCGTCGGGCGTGGTCTGCGTGACCGTGTTGCCATAGGCGGCCCCGAACGGATCGGCGGCATAGGCGGCGGTGGAAAAGGCGGCGACGGCAAGTGCCGCGAGAAGGATGCGCTTCATGTCGGTTTTCCCCTGTGTGACCGGTTAGCCATATGGTCGCTTGATGACAGTCGTGCAATCGACCGCCACTGGTTTTTCCCGGCGGCGCGCGGGCCCGGGCCGTATGCGGCGCGGACGCTAGTCGATTCCCGATTTGAGCGTCAGGGCCCGCGACTGGCCGCTGGCCGTGAAGGTCCAGCTGTCGCCGACCTTGTGGGGACCCCATGACGTGCAGAACGGATTGCCGGGAAGCCCCGGCGGCTGATCGCCGACATAGGTACGGCAGAGCTGGCCGCCCTTGATCTCCCAGGTGCCCTTGTAGCTACGGCTCATCCCCATCATCGAACCGACCAGATCGAAGCTGTGGTCGGCGCGGTAATGGGTGCGGGCTTCGGCCATGCCGCCGGTGGAGACGACGGTGTTGCCGTAATAGCCGGACATGACCTCGTCGCCGGCCGCCGCCGGAGCGGCGCCGAGCCACAAAACGGACGCCGCGATGACGATCCTGCGCATGAAACCTCCCGCGCCCGCCAACGCTACTGAACGCCGGCGACGAGCGAGCCCTTGCCGCCGTCCGGAGTCGACCAGCTGTCGCCGACGGCGTGGATCCCCATCGGGCTGCAACGTGGATTGGTGACGCCGGGCGGCGGCGGAACGAAGGTGCTGCAGATCTGGCCGTCCGTCGTGATTTCCCAGGTGCCCTGATATTTGTAGCTGAAGGCAGGCACGACGCCGGTGAACGTGTGGTCCGCGTTGTAGACGGTGTGCGACTCCAGCCCTTTCGCATCGATGATGACGAGGGTGTTGCCATAGAGCGGCGACATCGGATCGGTCGCCGTCGCCGCGTCGTCGGCGGCCAGCGCCGGCCCGCTCAGCGCCAGCAAAACCGCTGCACCGGAGAGAATTCTTCGCATGTCGTATGGCTCCTTTTTTCGTCGCGGCGTCGCGTCCGCGACATGACAGGCACATCTGCCCGTAAACTTCCAGCGCCGTCAGGCGTTGTATGCAAGCCGCAGGCCCGGCGTGCGCCATTCGCACGACGCCAGCCTGCCGGTCGATGACATCGTGACATAGGCCGTCTTCATGTCTTTGCCGCCCCAGCAGATGTTCGTGCAGATCAGGTCGGGAAACGGCGTGTGCTCGAACTTCACCGGCGCGGTGTCGGGCCAGAAGGTGGAAATGCCGCCGGCCAGGATCGTCGCCACGCACACGCCGCCATCTTCCTGCACGCCCAGACTGTCGAAATAGGCAAGCCCCGGATAGGCGCCGACGAAATTGGCCGGGGTGAAGCCGCCCGGCACCGCCGCCTCGCCCGGCGCGGTCAGCGGCAGCTCCCACAGCCGTCCCGGCATCGTCTCGGCGTAGTACACGTGCTTGCCGTCGGGCGAGAGGCCGACGCCGTTGGGTGTGGTCAGCTCGCGCAGGACCTTGACGATCTTCGAGCCGTCCGCCTTGGCGTAATAGAGTCCGCCATGCAGCCGGCGCTCGGCATTGTTGCTGGCGTGATCGGTGAACCAGAAGCCGCCTTCGGTGTCGAACACCAGGTCGTTGGGCGCGAGCAGCCTCTGGCCGTCGCAGGAATCGTAGAGCGTCTCGACCTTGCCGGTGGCGATATCGATGCGCTCGATGCGGCCGCCGCTGTGGCTTTGCGGCGTGTGGCCCGGGATCATCAGGCCGTTGACCTCATGCATCTCGAAATTGCCGCCATTGTTGCAGCAATAGAGCGCACCGTCGGGCCCGATCGCGAGGCCGTTGGGACCGCCGCCCGGGGTCGCCACCACGGATTTGGAACCGTCCGGCTTGACGCGCGCGATGCGTCCGGCCGCGATCTCCACCAGGACGATCGAGCCGTCGTCCATCGCGACCGGGCCTTCGGGAAAGCTCAAGCCGCTTGCGATGTCGTGAATGTCCATGGCGCTCCCGGCGCTTCCCGCCTTTGCCGGCGAGGCTAGCGCGCCGCCGGCGCCCGCGCAAAGCTGCCGCTTACGGAAAGGCGCGCCGATGCGCCTGCGATGCGGGATCGCGCACGAGCGTGACATAGCTATAGCGCAGGCCGTCGGCGGTCGCGTGTTCCGCACGCGCGGTCTCGCGCCAGGCGCGACGGTCGAAGGGCGGCAGATGCGCGTCGCCCGGCGCCGCGACATTCACTTCCGTCAGTTCGATGCGCATCGCGAAAGGCAGCGCCGCCTTGTAGATCTGCGCGCCGCCGATGATGGCGATTTCGGGAGGATTCTCCGCCCGCGCGCGGGCCAGCGCCTCTTCGAGCGAATGCACGACGACGGCGCCTTCGGCTGCGTAAGACGCATCGCGCGTGATCACGATATTGGTGCGGCCGGGCAACGGCCGTCTCGGAAAGCTCTCCCAGGTCTTGCGCCCCATCACGATGGGCTTGCCCAGGGTCAGCGCCTTGAAGCGCCTCAGGTCTTCCGGGATGCGCCAGGGGATGCCGCCGCCGGCGCCGATCACGCCATTGTCGGCGACCGCGACGACGAAGACGATATCGATGCTCATCCGCCGCCCAGCTGCGCCAGCGCCGCGCCTTCGAGGCGATAATTGTGCCAGCCGGCATGCCGGCGCGCGCCGATGCTCTCGTAGAAGTCGATCGACGGCTTGTTCCAGTCGAGCACCGCCCAGTCGATCCGCGCCGCGCCGGCCTCGACCGCGGTTTTCGCCAGGTGGGCCAGCAGCGCCTTGCCGTGGCCGCGGCCGCGATGGGACGGGCGCACGAACAGGTCTTCGAGATAGACCGCGCGCCGGGCGGCGAAGCTCGCATAGATCCAGTACCAGGTGGCGAGGCCGGCCGGCGCGCCGTCCTCGATCAGCAGATCGCAGTGCAGCAACGGACGCTCGCTCAGATAGTCGCGACGAATGACGTCGGCCGTGACATGGAAAACAGGAAGAAGCTTTTCGTAATCCGCGAGTTCGGTCAGCAAAGCGAGGATTGTGTCCTCTTCGCCGGTGCGGGCGCGTCTAATCTCGAAATCGGTCATCCTGCCGGTCCTTGGCCGCGGTTACCCTATACAAGGGAACTTTCCCCGGCATAAGCGGTTAACGTTGCGCTCGGCGGCTATGGCCGCGGGCTGCTCGATATTCGGCGCGGAATGTCCGCTGGCCAACTGTCATAGAGGAATTACCCCATGAAGAAGATGCTGCTTGCATCGATCGCGGCGCTGGCGCTCGTGGCCGCCACGCCCGTTCTTGCCGCAAATGAACGTCACGGCGGCGGTCAAAGCCATGCCGGCGGCGGCCATGCGGGGGGCGGCAGCCATGCCGGCGGCGCCGGTGGTCATGCCGGCGGCGCCGGTGGTCATGCCGGCGGCGCC
>DASWOE010000180.1:0-8314 GCA_036398875.1 Rhizomicrobium sp. | reverse complement strand
CCTGGGCAATGCCCCAGGCGATGGAATGCTGGTTGGCGACGCCCATGATCAGGCCGCGTTTGCCCTTCATGAGCCCTTCAAATGACATGCCGAAATCCCCGATGGGCTTGGAGTGTGCCGAGCCGCGAACTTTATTGATTTACCCCGAATAAGCCAGTTTCCAAGGCGGAAATCTGGGGGCAGAAATATGTAACATCTGCAGGTATTTAGCGCATCCGGGCGCGAGGGTCATAATTCCCCTCCCAGCCCTCCAGGAACGCCTTCAGGGCCAAGTCCGGCTTGTCCGGCAACGAGATGACCAATCGGACATAAAGATCGCCGGTCCCGCCCACGCCCTTGCCCTTCAGCCGCAGCACCGTGCCGGTGTTGGCATTGGGGGGCACCGTCAGCGACACCGTGCCGGTCAGGGTCGGCACCGGCACCTTGCCGCCCAGCACGGCTTCCTTGAGCGTCACCGGCAGGTCCATGCGGATGTCGTTGCCGTCGCGGGCCATCGTCGGATGCGGCGCCACCTTGATGTCGATCAGGATGTCGCCCGGCGGTCCGCCGTTGCGGCCGGCGCCGCCGCGGCCCTTCACGCGCACCTGCTGGCCGTCCTTCACGCCGACCGGAATCCGCACATCGATCTGTTCGCCATTGGGCAACATCACGCGCCGAGTGCCGCCCTTGATCGCTTCGTCGAAGCTGATCGTGGTGGCGACGGTGAAGTCCTCGCCGCGCCCCGGCTGGCGCGCGCCGCCGCGCCGGCCGCGTCCGCCGCCGCCGAACAGATCGGAAAACAGGTCCTCGGCGCGAAAGCCCTCCTGGGTCTCGCCGCCGGCATTGTCCCAGGTGAAGTGGAAGTCGCCCGGCCCCTGCTGGTTGGCGCCGCCGCCGAAGGGGCCGCCGCGAAAACCGCCGCCCCCCTGGCGCGGGTCGAAGCCGCGCGGATTGCCTTGCGCGTCGATCTCGCCGGCGTCGAATTTGGCGCGCTTGTCCTTGTCGCCGACGATCTCATAGGCGCCGGAGATCTCCTGGAATTTCTTCTGGGCGTTCTTGTCGCCCGGATGCGTGTCCGGATGATTCTTCTTGGCCAGCGCGCGGAAGGCCTTCTTGATTTCGGCCTCGCTCGCGGATTTGGCAACGCCCAGGATTTCGTACGGATCGCGCATGCTCTCTCCCGCCCGCCAGCCGGAATCGGCCCGGGCCGTACCCAATATAGAGCCTGGCGGACGAAGTTTAAGGGTGTGGCGGGGGCGGCACCGGCCCGCCCAGCCTGGCAAGTCTGGCCTTCGCCTCCGGCACGCCGCGCGCCGCGGCGTCGGCATAGAGCGTGCGCGCCAAGTCCGGGTTCTTATCGACCGCCGTACCGTCCTCATAGAGCGCGCCGAGACGGTATTCGGCGATCGGGTGATGGGCCTGTGCCGCCTGCACCAGCCAGGGCAGCGCCGCCTTGGGATCGGGCGGCCCGGCCTCGCCGTCGAGCAGCATCTCCGCCAGGTCGAATTGCGCCGTCGGCAGCCCGGCCTCCGCGGCGCGGCCCAGCATCGCCTCGGCCGCCTTCGGATCCTTCGCCGTTCCTTGGCCCTTGCGCAGCATCAAGCCTTCGTTGCGCATGGCGGCGACGTCTTCCTCGTCGATCGATTGGAACAGGCGGAACGCCTCCTCGTAGCGCTTGGCGTCATAGGCCGCGACGCCCTGGTCGAAGATGGCTTTCAACTGGTCGGTGTCGTGCACGGTGGCGCAACCGCCTGCGAACGCGACGCAAAGACAGGCGGCAAAAATCGAAGAACGGCTCGGACGCATGGCTCCTCCGAAACGTTGAGGCTACCGTGACAAAGAGCGGGATGCTATCTCCCCCGCATGAGCGATATCGGCGGATCCATCGACGACGGCGGCGTTGCCGCGAAGGACGATCCCTTCGCGCAGTTCGACGCCTGGCTGGCAGAGGCGAAGGCCAAGGAACCCGACAACCACGACGCGATGTCGGTTGCGACGGTCGATGCAAGCGGCCGGCCCAATGTCCGCATGGTGCTGCTCAAGGAGGCGAAGAACGGCGGCTTCGTCTTCTACACCAATTACGAGAGCGCCAAGGGCGTGGAACTGATCGGCCAGCCCCATGCGGCGCTGTGCTTCCATTGGAAGAGCCTCGCCAAGCAGATACGCGTCCGCGGCTCCGTCGAAAAGACCACGGCCGAAGAGTCCGACGCCTATTTCGCGACCCGCCCCAAGGATTCCCAGATCGGCTGCTGGGCTTCGGCACAGTCGCGCCCGATGCAGGGCCGCTGGGCCTTCGAAAAAGAGATCGCGCGTTATGCCGCGCAATATGCGCTGGCCAAGGTTCCGCGCCCGCCGGGCTGGGGCGGCTTTCGCGTCACGCCGTTCGAGATCGAATTCTGGCGCGACCGCCCCTTCCGCCTGCACGACCGGCTGGTCTATCGCCGCGCGGCCGCGGGCGATCCCTGGCGCACGGAGCGGTTGTTCCCGTGAGCGGCGTCATCGACAGCCACGGCCGCATGATGATGCGCGTGGCCGCCGCGGCGGTCGGCGTCGCCACGCTTCTGGTCGTCATGAAGACGGTCGCCTATATCGTGACGGACTCCATCGCGATGATGGCGTCGCTCGCCGATTCGGCGCTCGACGTCGCGACCTCCAGCGTCAACCTGCTCGCCATCCGCCATGCCCTCACCCCCGCCGACCGCGAGCACCGCTTCGGCCACGGCAAGGCGGAGCCGCTGGCCGGGCTGGGGCAGGGCGCCTTCATCGCCGGCTCCGCCGCCTTCCTGGTCATCGAATCCGCCAGCCGCCTGATCGCGCCGCACCCGATCGAGCATCCGCTGATCGGGCTGGGCGTGATGGCGGTCTCCATCGGCACCACCATCGTCCTGGTGATCGCGCAGAAGATCGTGGTGGCGCGCACCGCCTCCATTGCGGTCGGCGCCGACCGCATGCACTATCTGGGCGACATCGCGACCAATCTTGGCGTCGTCGTCGGCATCGTCGCGGCGACGCAGTTCGGGTTTCTGATCGCCGATCCGGTCATCGGCATCGCCGTTGCCGGGATCCTGGCCTGGAGTGCTTGGCACGTCTTCCGCCAGAGCTATGACCAGTTGATGGACCATGAGTTGCCCGACGCCGACCGCGAGAAGATCAAGGCCATCATACGCGGCCATGCCGCGGTCCGGGACATGCACGATCTGCGCACCCGCGCGGCCGGCGTGAACCGGTTCATCCAGTTCCACATCGAGCTCGATCCCGCCATCGCGCTGGCGCGCGCGCATGAGATCAGCGACGAGGTCGAACACGAAATCTGCCGCGCCTTTCCGCAGGCCGAAGTGATCATCCATCAGGATCCGGCCGGCGTGGAATCGCCGCCGGCGCTGGCCGCGACATGAGCGATGCGCCGCACGCATTTCTGCTGCGCCTGTGGCAGGCGGCGATCGGCGCGGTGAGCGTCGGACCGCGGTTCGAGGGCTTCCTGCCGCCGCGCGGCAACGGCCGCGTCGTCGTCGTGGGCGCCGGCAAGGCCGCCGCCGCGATGGCGGTCGCCGCCGCCGCGCATTACGGACCGGCGGCGCAAGGCGTCGTCGTGACGCGAATCGGCCACGGCCTCAAGCCCGGCGAAAGCGCCGGCGCCATCCGCATCATCGAGGCGCGCCATCCGGTGCCCGATGCCGCCGGACTCGAGGCCGGCAAAGCGATCCTCGCCGCTGTGCGCGGGCTTGACCGCGACGATCTGGTGCTCTGCCTGATCTCCGGCGGGGGCTCGGCCCTCCTGGAGCATCCGCTGCCCGGCATCGCACTCGACGACATCGCTGCCGTCAACCGGGCGCTGCTGGCCAGCGGCGCCGCCATCGGCGAGATGAACTGCGTGCGCAAGCATCTCTCGGCGATCAAGGGCGGACGCCTGGCGCTCGCCGCCGCGCCGGCCCGCATCGTCACGCTCGCGATCTCCGACGTGCCTGGCGATGATCCCAGCACCATCGCCTCGGGTCCCACCGTCGCCGATCCGACCACGATGGCGCAGGCGCGCGACATCCTGCGCCGCCATGCGATCGATTTGCCGCCGGCTGCGGCGCGCGTGCTCGACGATCCGCTCTACGAGACGCCCAAGCCCGCCGACCCGCGGCTGCGGCATGCCGAATATCGCCTGGTCGCCACGCAGGCCGATGCGCTGCGCGCCGCCGCGCAGCTCGCGCGGGCCGAGGGATACGCGGTGATCGATCGCGGCACCCGCGTCGAGGGCGAAGCGCGCGAGGTCGCGGTGGAAGAAGGAAACCTCGCCCGTCGGTCGGCCGAAAGTGCGAACGGCACGCTGATCCTGGGCGGCGGCGAACTGACCGTGACGCTCGAAGGCGAGGGGACCGGCGGGCCCAATCGCGAATTCGCGCTGGCGCTGGCGCTGGCGCTCAAGGGCCATCCGCGCATCCATGCGCTGGCCGCCGACACCGACGGCATCGACGGCACCTCGGACGGCGCCGGCGCCATCGTCGCGCCCGATACGCTCCAACGCGCCGCCGCGCGCGGCCTGGATCCCGCCGCCGCGCTGGCGGCGCATGACAGCGGCGGCTTCTTCACCCGGCTCGGCGACGCCCTCGTCACCGGACCGACGCGCACCAACGTCTCCGACTTCCGCGCGATTTTGGTGCGGGCGAGGGACGGGGCGGGCTAAGACGGCGAGCCATATCCCCGCGCCATCGCCGCGGCGAATACCGGGATGAGGGCGAAAACCAGCACTTCCAGCCACAGGAAGCGCCGCACCGTGCGAACCGCGCTGTCGCCCGGCGCGAAAGACGCATCCTTCGCGAAGGCACGGCGCCATCCGGCCAGCGCCAGGGTCGGCTGAATCGAAAGCAATCCGACGATCGCGAAGGCGCCGATCTTCGCCCAGAAGAAATGGTTGTGCGCATAGTAGTCCCAGCCCTTGGCCGCGAACACCGCGCGCGCAAACCCGACGAGGATGATGAGGCCGGCGAGGATGCCGTACCACAAATCCGCCCGGCCCACGCGCATAGCGTCGCCGCCCGACAGGCCGGGCTTGACCGCGCCGATCTCGAAGGCCAGCACCGCGGCCAGCGCGAAGATCAGCAGATGATGCCCGATCGCCAGGGCCAGATCGGTGCTTGCGAAATCCATGACCAATTCCCCTCGTTCGGCGGTTCAGCGATTCTCGTCGCGCTTGGTCGGCAATATCCCCGGCCCGGCGATGTCGCCGAAGGGCTCGTGATAGGCGTCGTTCTCGGCCGGCACGGTCGGTTCGATCCGCCGCGTTTCGGGCGAGCTTTGCCGCACCGCCTCGCTGCCCGCCGCCACCGCCGCGGCGGCCGCGCGGGCCCCGGCCTTGGCGGCGCGCCGTCCCCAATGGCGCAGGAAGAACAGCTCGCGCGCATAGGATTCCTGGAACAGCGAATCCGCTTCGGTGATGCCGCGCAGCGCCAGCGCATGCGCCCGCCGGGCGCCCACGAACCACAGGGGACTGACCAGCAGCGACAGCGCGATCACCGCGATGGCGAGCTTGTGGCCCTCGGGCGTCAGCGCGCCGGCGCTCACGCCCGCGCTCGCCAGCACGAAGGAGAACTCGCCCACCGGCGACAGGAACAGCGCGGCCGGGAACGCCACCTCGCCCGGCTGGCCGACCGCCGACAGCAGGCCGAGATTGAGCGCCGACTTGCCCACCGTCACCACCGCCAGCACGATCAGGATCAGCCCCAGATGGTGCAGCACATAGTGCAGGTCGATCAGCAGCCCGATCGACAGGAAGAAGATGAACAGCAGGATGCTCTGCACCGGCTGGGCCAGGCCGAGCGCGGTGCGCCGGAGCGTCGAATGGCCGACCGCCAGCCCCGCCAGGAA
This sequence comes from Rhizomicrobium sp., assembly GCA_036398875.1. GTDB lineage: Bacteria > Pseudomonadota > Alphaproteobacteria > Micropepsales > Micropepsaceae > Rhizomicrobium. The sequence goes on along the minus strand of DASWOE010000180.1, from coordinate 2,482 downwards.
CGCGCCCAGCGCCGGCGACAGGCCGAGCAGGCCCGACAGCGCCGCCGCCACGAAGCACACCGCCAGCACGCCCAGCGTGCCGATATCGACGTCCTTCATCAGGAACGAGGAGGCGGGAAAGCGGAAGCTCTTGATCCGCGTCAGGAACAGGATGAAGCCGGCCAGCAGCGCCACCGCCAGGGCGAGCTTGATGCCGGCGATCGCCAGCGCGTCGGCGGGCGCATGCGGCGCCATCGCGCCGGTGAGCAGCAGCAGCGGCACCACCGCCAGGTCCTGCGCCACCAGGATCGCGAGCGTCAGCTTGCCGGCGCGGGTCTGCGCCTCCTCGGCGTCCCCCATCATCTTGATGGCCAGCGCGGTGGAGGAGATCGCCAGCATGAAGCCGATCACCACCGCGCTCGTGGTCTCGCCGGTGGTGAGTTGCGCCAGCGCCGTGGTGAAGCCGGTGAACACGGCGATCTCGGCCGCCGCGATGGCGATGGCGAACGGCAGCAGGCGGCGGAAGGCGGCGAGGCGAAGCTCCATCCCGATGATGAACAGCAGCATCAGCACGCCGAGGTCGGCCAGCGTCTGGACCTGGGCCGATTGCGCGATCATCCCGAAGCCGGTGGGGCCCAGCACCACGCCGACCAGGATGAACCCGGCCGCGGCGGGCAGCCGCGCGCGGTTCATCAAGAGGCCCGCCACAACGGCGGCCGCCAGCACCAGGGCCAGGGCGGTCAGGTCGTCCATGGGGCCACTCTAACAATCACTTTCCCATCCCCCAAAGTCTCATGGCCCGCGCCTGCGGACCACCCAGGTGACGCCCCGTTCCGGCCTCGCGGCGCCTGGTGATGGTGTCACGCGGAGCCGTGGAGCGCTTCCGCGTCTCCGCCTGAGCCCCTTCGGCCGATCCAAAAGCAGTGCGGACCTGCTACACTGGCTTCATGACCGCCCCCAAGCCCCCGGCAAACGACGAACAGAAGACGCTGATCCTGACCGGTGCCAGCCGCGGCATCGGCCACGCCACGGTGAAGCGCTTCTCCAGCGCCGGCTGGCGCGTCATCACCTGCTCGCGCCACGCTTTCCCGGAGAACTGCCCCTGGGCGGCGGGGCCGGAGGACCATATCCAGGTCGATCTCGCCGATCCCGACGACACCGACCGCGCCATTGCCGAGATGCGCGAGCGCCTCACCGGCGGCAGGCTCCACGCCCTCGTCAACAATGCCGGCATCTCGCCCAAGGGCGGGGGCGGGGCGCGGCTCGGCGTGATGAACTCGACCAAGCAGCTCTGGCGCCAGGTGTTCGAGGTGAACCTGTTCGCGACGCTGTGGCTGGCGCGCGGCCTGATCGACGAGCTCGCGGCCGCACACGGCGCCATCGTCAACGTGACCTCGATCGCGGGCAGCCGCGTGCATCCCTTCGCCGGCTCGGCCTATTCGGTCTCGAAGGCGGCGTTGGCCGCGATGACGCGCGAGATGGCGGCCGATTTCGGCCCCTTGGGCGTGCGGGTGAACGCCATCGCCCCGGGCGAGATCGACACCGCGATCCTGTCGCCCGGCACCGACAAGCTGGTCGAGACCATCCCGCTGCGCCGGCTGGGCCTGCCCGAAGAGGTCGCCAAGGCGATCTATTATCTGTGCACGGATCAATCGAGCTATGTGACCGGCGCCGAGCTCCACATCAACGGCGGGCAGCATGTGTGAGCACATGTCCGCTGGAGCGCTCTGCCGGCGCGGTGGGGCGGCGGATCGAACTTGAGCTGGTGGCGGCTTCGGCAGGATTGGCGGCCGCATTCCGCACCAATCGTTCTGTCACCAGCTTGACGCATGATGCTGCCATGGCACCTTCCCGTCATGGACACCAAGCCCCTCGCCTCCACACCCGGCCTGCTCTGGGGTTTCACTTTCACCGACGGTGCCGCCGCGCGGGTGACCGACGACACCTGCGCCGAGGCGCTGGCCGCGCCGCATGGCTGGGCCTGGATGCATTTCGCGCTCGCCGATCATCGCGCCCGGCGCTTCCTCGACGCGTTCGCTCCCGCGCCCGCAGACGCGCGTGCGCTGCTCGCCGGCAACGAGACGCGGCTGCAGATCCATCTCGCCGACGGCCACGCCTATGGCATCCTCCCAGACATCGAGAAGGATTTCGCCGGCCAGTCGCTCGGCGCCGGCCGCATCGCCTTCTTTCTCGACGCGCGGCATCTCATCACCGTGCGCCACCATCCGATGCGGGTGGTCGATGCGGTGCGCGAGGCGGTGGCCGCCGGCACGCTCGGCCTTGCCGCGCCCGCCGATGCCGTCCGCCGTCTCGTCGAGCAGTTCATCGACGTGGTGGAAGACCGGCTGATCCGGCTGACGCAGCAGCTCGACCATATCGAGGACGTGGTGCTCTCCGACCGCGACGACATCGATCCCACCGGCCTCGGCCCGGTGCGGCGCGAGCTGTCGCGCTATCACCGCGAGTTCCTGGGGCTGCGCGGTGCGCTCGCCCGCGCCAGCGC
>DASWOE010000179.1:0-4515 GCA_036398875.1 Rhizomicrobium sp. | reverse complement strand
AGAAGGGCGGTGACCGAGAAGATCGCGACCTCGATGATCTTGAGCCAGTCCTGGCTGTCCAGGCCGAGCAGCGGAGTGGGCGGCGGCGTGCCGTCGCCGACCTCCATCCGCGCGAATTCCATATTGTCGACCTGCACGATGTCGCCGCGCTTGGCGTCGTAGCCGATGGCGGATTTGACGAGGTCCGAGATCTGCTTCATCTCGGCCGGCGCGCGCGGCTTGGAGGCGCCGCCCGCGGCCGGCGTGCCATCGACCACCACGGCGACGGAAAGCCGCTTCACGGTTCCGCCATCGACGGTCGAGGTGGTGACGTCCTTGTTGATCTCGTAATTGGTCGTCTCTTCGGTGCGCGAGGCGTCCGACTTGTTGGCGTCGCCGCCGGTGGCCGGCGGCGCGGCGCCGGGCAGGGCGCTTCCCACCGACACCGCATTGGCGCCGCCATTGCTGTCGGTGTTGTTGGAATCGACCGTCTGGGTGGAGCGCACGACCTTGCTGTCGGGATCGTAGTGCTCGCTGGTCGTCGAAGTGTGGGTATAGGACATGTCGGCGGTGACCTGCACGCGCACATGGCCCGGGCCCACGATGCTGGCGACGATGGATTCGACGCGGCTGCGCAGGCGGTCCTCGAAATCGGAGGTCTCGGTGGTTTCGCCGATCGAGGCGGCATTGGGGCCGTTCTTGTCGTCGCCGCCGGCGAGCAAATCGCCCTTGTCATCGACGATCGCGACGCGGTCGGCCGAGAGTCCCGCCACCGCGGCGGCGACGAGATGCTGGATCGCCTGCACCTGGCCGCGCCCCATCACGCCGCGGGTCTTGACCACCACCGAGGCGGTCGGCTGCTGGTCGTCATGGGAGAAGATCTCCTTCTCCGGGATGACGAGGTGCACGCGCACGCTATCGACGCCGTCGATGGTCTGGATGGAGCGGGCGAGCTCGCCCTCCAGCGCCCGCAGCCGGTTGATGTTCTGCACGAAGGCGGTGGCGCCGAAGCTGTCGGACTTGTCGAAGATCTCATAGCCGACGCCCGCGGCCGGCAGGTTGTCGGCGGCCAGCGTCATGCGCAGCTTGGTGACGTCGTCGGCGGGGACCATGATGGTGCCGCCGTCGCCCTTGGCCTCGTATTTCACGTTCATGGCGTCGAGCTTCGCCGTCACGGCGGCGGCGTCGCGCGGCTCCAGCCCGGAATACAGGATCGATTTCGGCGGCTCGGTCAGCGCGCCCGCGATATAGAGAAAGAAGGCGGTGAGCGCGGCGGCGACGCCCGCCATCACGCCGAATCGCGCCGCTCCGATCGCTTTGACGAATTCCGGCAAATGGCCCTCCGCTCGCGGACGCGCGAACCGAAACGGTCCGCCTCCGTGCTAGGCAAACATTGCCGTGTGGATGGTAAAGCCGGGCTTAACGCGGCCTGCGTCAAAGCGATTGGCGAACGGCGAATGGCGCGTAGGGAATTGGTAACTTTCGCCGCCGCTCCCCCGTTCGCGATCCGCCTCTCGCGGCGCGTTAATTCCGATATTGCTGGACGCGCGTCGCCCTCAGCCCCGGCATGCCGAAACGGTCGATGGCGCGCTGCCAGGCGAGGAATTCCTCGACCGTCAGCGTATAGCGCTTGCAAGCGTCGTCGAGGCTCAGAAGGCCGCCGCGCACCGCGGCAACGACTTCGGCCTTGCGCCGGATCACCCAGCGCCGCGTCCCCGGCGGCGGAAGATCGGCAAGCGTCAGCGGACTGCCATCGGGACCGATGACGTAGCTTACGCGACCTTTTCTCTCTTCGCCCATGTTACCTGGACTCCCAACATCATTACCCTCGTGCAACCTAGTCGCGCGGCCTTTAAAATTTGGCCAAGGGGCGTGGTAAACGAAATCGTACGAAACCCCTTCAAACCCGACGGAACCCGGCAAGGGCGGCGCCGCGACCCGCGCGCGGCACCGCCGTGCCGGCCCTTGCCTTACTGGATCTGCTCCAACGTCTGCAGCATTTGATCGGCCGTGGTGACGATGCGGGCCGACGCCGAATAGGCGCGCTGCGTGGTGATGAGGTTGGTGAACTCGTTGGCGAGATCGACGGTCGAGCCTTCCAGCGCCTTGGACTGGATAGAACCGGCGCCGCCCAGATTGGCCTCGCCGATCGTCGGCGTGCCCGAGGCGTTCGACGCGACATAGGCATTGCCCGACACCGCCGACAGGCCGTCCGGATTGGCGAAGGTCGCCACCGGGATCTTGAACACCTTCTGCGACAGGCCGTTGGTGAACTGCGCGGTGACGAAGCCGTCATTGTCGATCGACACGCCCGAGACCGAGCCGAACAGCGCGCCATCGACCTTGGACGACACCAGGCCCGACGGATTGTCGAACTGGGTGATGCCGTCGGAGCTGCCGACCGTGCCCATGTTGATCGAGATGGTCTGCGGGTTGAGGCCCGACACGGCCGGCGCCCAGGGGATCGTGACGTTGATCGAGCCGGTCGGCGTCGCCGCGCCGGCATCGGCCGTCTTCAGCGTGCCGTCGGCGTTGAAGCTCATCGTGCCCGAACCGATCACATTGTTGGTCGGGCTGCCGATATTCGCGCCGGCGCCCTGATAGCTCACCTCGTAGGACCAGGCGTTCGCGCCGGTCTTGACATAGGAGACCTGCAGCGGCTGGGCGCCGCCCTGGCTGTCATAGACGTTGACGGTGCGCTGGAAGTCCGGCTTCACCGTGCCGGCCGCCATGTCGCCGGCGGTATAGGGCGTGGCGATCGCGGTCGAAGCCTGGAGATTGGCCTTGATCGACATCGTGGTCGTCGCCTCGGCCTTGCCGGCGAGGTTGTTGACGTTGATGCCGGTCAGGTCGTTGCGGTCGGTCGGCACCGAGCCGTCGGCCGCCAGCGGCCAGCCCTGGAGATAGAGCCCGGCGGAGTTCTGCAGGTCGCCATTGGCGTCCGGCGTGAAATTGCCGGCGCGCGTGTACATCAGCGACTGGCCGTTGGCCGCGGTCGGCGATCCGCTGACGACGAAGAAGCCGTTGCCCGACAGCGCCAGGTCGGTCGCCGACTGGGTGGAGTTGATGCCGCCCTGTTCGGTGACGAGCTGCGCCTGGTTGGCGGTGACCCCGGCCGACGACACGTCGCCAGAGCCGACCGCCGAGGCGAGCAGGGTGGAGAACGCGCTGTTGGCCGCCTTGTAGCCGACGGTGTTGACGTTTGCGATGTTGGACGATGCGACCGAGAGGGCCTTGCTGTTCGCGTCGAGGCCGGACACGCCGATCATCATTGCGCCATAGATGCTCATGATATTGTCTTTCTTTCCTTGGCTTGCCTGGCGCGGCTTCGGCCTGCGCCGGCGGATTGTGGTGCGCCCGTTTCTCGGACGCGGGTTTCAAGGCACTAAAGGGACTGCACGCCCGAGACGTCGCTCAGCGCCACCGGCATCGGCCCGACCATCAGCACGGGGGAGGCGCCGGTCATATCGACCTCGCTCACCACGCCGGTGCTGGTGACCGCCGTCGTCACCGCCGAGCCGTCCGCCGCCTTGGCGGCGACCGCGAGCTTGTAGGTGCCGTCGGGAAGCTGCGTGCCGTTGCTGTTCTTGCCGTCCCAGGTGAAGGCGTGGGCGCCCGATCCGGTCGCGCCCGCGCCGGTGTAGACGACATTGCCGTTGGCGTCGGTGACGGTGAGCTGCGTGGCGCTCGCCGTGGTTCCCAGATTGTAGGCCCACACCGCCTGGCTGTCGGCGAGCGGCGCCTGGCCGTTCGACACCGTCACCGCCTTGCCGAGATAGGACACGGCATAGGCGCCGGTCTGGCTCGAACCCTGGCCGATCAGGGTCGAAAGGTTGGAATTGGTGTTGATCTGCTGCTCGACCTGGCTGAATTCCACCAGCTGCTGGGTGAACTGGTTGGAGTCCATCGGGTTCAGCGGGTCCTGGTTCTGCAGCTGCGTGGTCAGCAGCGTCAGGAAGGTGTCGAAATTGCCCGACAGCTGCTGCTGGGCCGTATTGCCGCCGGTTGCGGCGGACGCGGCGGCGGACGAGGTGGTGGGATCGACGGCGGTCATGGCTTGTCCTCAAACGCGAATGTCGAGCCTGGTGTCGCCCGGCGACATCTGGCCCAGTGAAACGGTGGATGCGGCGCTGTCGACGGCCGCGATGGCCCGCGCCGCGAGCGCGCGCCCGCGCGGCGAAGACGGCTGGCCGCCATTGTCGCCGGCCTGCTGCTGCTGGCCCTTGAGCGAGAAGTTCAGGCCGTTCTGCGTCAGGTCGAGTCCGGCGTCTTTCAGCGCGGTTTCGAGATGGCCGCGGTCGTTCTGCAGCAGCGCCAGCGTCTGCGGCTTCTCGACGGTGAGCATCGCCTGCGCCTTGCCGCTGTCATCGACGCTCAGGCGCACATCGACGCTGCCGAACTCGGCCGGATCCAGGCGGATGTCGAAATGCCTGGTGCCGCCTTCCGACTAGGCGGCGATGGTGAAGGCGAGCGCGGCGATGTCGGCACGCGGCTGCGCGATCTGAAGCTGGGGCACGAGCGGTGCGTCAGGGCCGG
>DASWOE010000178.1:0-2724 GCA_036398875.1 Rhizomicrobium sp. | reverse complement strand
GCCGGGCCTGGCATCGGCCGGCGCGGTGACGGTCGCCAGGATCCAGGCCTTGCCCTCATAGCCGTAGTCCATGAACGGGCCGACCGGCAGGCGCTTCGGATAGGGCCATTGCAGCGGGCCGGACGACCAGCCAGACGGCAGCGACCAGGCCAGCATCGTCGGCTGGCCGACATCGCCGGGATTGAGCCAATAGGTGTGCCAGCCGGGGCGAATGACCTGCTCGAAGGCGATCGTCTCGGTGGCGCCGGGCGCGACGGCATCGTGCTCGGCGATCAGGCGCGCATGCACCTTGGGCAGGCTATCGACCTGCGCTGCCGCGGGGGCGGCGAATATCAGCGCGAGCAGCAGGGGCAAGAGGGCTTTCATCGCCTCGCGTCATAGCCGCGTCCGCGCGGCCGCGCCAGCACCCTCGCGCGGGCGTGACCGCGCGGCTAGTCTGCGCGCCAACCGGCATCGGAGGGACGCGCATGCGCAACAGCAACCGGCAGTGGATCCTGCGCAAACGGCCGCAGGGCGACATCAAGCAAGGCGATCTCGAACTCGTGGAGCAGCCCGTGCCCATTCCGGGACCGGGGCAGATCCTGGTCCGCACCGTCTATCTCTCGCTCGACCCCACCAACCGCATCTGGATGAGCGACATGGAGCAGTACATGCCGCCGGTGCAGTTGGGCGACGTGATGCGCGGCGGCGCGGTCGGCGTGGTGGTGCAATCGAACAGCGACGACTACCAGGTCGGCGACGCCGTCAGCACCTTCGGCGGCTGGCAGGAATATCTGGTCGCGGACGGCGCGCAGAAGATCCCCAAAGGGGTTCCTCTGACCGCCACGATGAGCGTGTTGGGCGCGACCGGCGCGACCGCCTATTTCGGCCTGCTCGACCTGGGCAACCCGAAGCCGGGGGAGACCGTCGTGGTGTCGGCCGCCTGCGGCGCCGTCGGCTCCATCGTCGGCCAGATCGCCAAGCTGAAGGGCTGCCGCGTCGTCGGCATCGCGGGCAGCGACGAGAAGTGCCGGCACGCGGTCGAGACGCTCGGCTTCGACGCCTGCATCAACTACAAGACCGAGGACATCCGCGCCGCGCTCAAGCGCGAATGCCCCAACGGCATCGACGTCGATTTCGAGAATGCCGGCGGCGAGATCCTGGACGCGGTGATGGACAACCTCGCAATGAAGGCGCGCATCGTGCTGTGCGGGATGATCTCGCAATACAATGCCGACGCGCCGCCGCCGGGGCCCAGCCTGACCAACATCCTGATGAAGCGGGCGCGGATCGAGGGCTTCATCATCATCGATTATTTCGCGCGCTTCGGCGAATTCGCGGCCGAGATGGGTCCCTGGCTCGCGCAAGGCAAGATCAAATACGACACCACGGTCGTGCCCGGCATCGAGAACGCGCTGGACGCGCTCGACATGCTGTTCACCGGCAAGAACACCGGCAAGCTCCTGATCCAGATGTCGGAGGAGCCTTGAGGCCCGCGCTGGAGAAGGACGAGGACGACGCGGTCCTGAAGGCCTTGATGGCGGGCATGAAGGCGTTCAACAACGCCGCCGCGCCCGACGTCAATTCGCACAAGATCGTCGCCGCGATCCGCGACACCGACGGCAAGGTGGCGGGCGGCGTGATCGGCCGGCTGGCCGGCGATTCCGTCTATATGGAGATCGTCTACGCCGACGAGGCCGTGCGCGGCACCGGGCTCGGCCGCGAGATGATGCTGCTGGCGGAGGCCGAGGCCAAGCGGCTGGGCGCGCGCGAGGCCTGGCTCTACACGATGAGCTTTCAGGCCAAGCCGTTCTACGAGAAGATCGGCTATTGCCAGTTCGCCGAGCTCAAATGGCTGGACGGCGCGCGGCACTTCATGCGGAAGGATCTGTAGCTTGCGCATCACGGGCGGACAGTTTCGCGGCCGCGCCCTGGCCGAGCCGCCGGACAACCGCGTGCGCCCGACCTCGGACAAGGTGCGCCAGGCGATCTTCAACATCCTCGCGCACAATGATTTCGATTTCGCGCTCGAAGGCGCCAAGGTCATCGACCTGTTCGCCGGCACCGGCGCTTTGGGCCTGGAAGGCCTGAGCCGCGGCGCGGGGTCCGTGCTGTTCGTGGACGACAGCGCCGAGAGCCGCGCCCTGATCCGGCGCAATGTCGAGACGCTGAACCTGACCGGCGCGACCAAGCTCTGGCGGCGCGATGCCACCGATCTGGGACCGAGGACGGCCGGCGCGGGCGGGCCGTTCCAGCTTGCCTTTCTCGATGCGCCCTATCGCAAGGGTCTGAGCGCGCGGGCGCTGGCAAGCCTCATCAACGGATGCTGGCTCGCACCGGGCGCGCTGGCCGTGGTCGAGACCGCGGCCGACGAAACGCTGCAGCCGCCGGCGGGCATGGACCTGCTCGACCGGCGCAGCTATGGCGAGACCGCGCTCTATATCCTCGCAGTCTCGGTCGGCTGAGACGCGAATTCGGGCTGGTGAGGCTCGACCTGCTCGGTCGGATGCGCCCGATAATAGCGGCGCGCCGTGACGAATACCGCCGCCGCGCCGACCAGCGCCAGCGCGATGCCGTAGCCGAGCGACAGGCCCTGCCAGGTGATGAGCGCGTCGAGACTCAATGCCGTCGATACGCCGATATCCCAGCCGCCTTCGGAGGCGATGTGGAAGCGCAGCACGCACGGGCTGCGCTTGGCCTGGTTGTAGACCGCCGTCATCAGGGTGGGCACATAGAGGCAGCTCA
>DASWOE010000177.1:0-5481 GCA_036398875.1 Rhizomicrobium sp. | reverse complement strand
GAAGCGGCGCCTGGAGCGACGCCAATTTCTGCGCGACGGCTTCCCGCGCCGACAGCCAGGCGGCGGACGGCCGCATCCGCGCCGGCTCGTAATGGGCGAGCGCGAGGTCGCCCTGCAGCCCGGTCAAAGCGGCCGCGGCGGCTGCGGGTTCGGGGACGAGCAGCGCGGCGATCCGGGCCAGCGCGGCATCGATCCGGCGCACGACGCTCACGGGATAGATATGTGTGAAGACGACGTAGGCGACGACGTTGCCGATCAGGATTCCCACGACACGGTCGCGGGCCACGGCAAGATCGAATTGCGGGCCGTCGCCCTGCACCACGCAGAGGAAGAAGGCAAAGGCGATCTGGAATCCGGCATAGGCGATGCGCGGGCCCGACCCGGCGACATAGGCCGACACCAGGGCGCCGGCGAAAACAAGCAGCATCAGCGAGCCGATGGAGGTGAGCTGCGGCAGAAGCAAGACGATGGCCGCCAATCCGGCGCCCGCGCCGATAAGGCAGCCGGCGATGCGCAAAGCGAGCTTCTCGATGCTCTCGCCGGCCGTCATGAGCGAGACGATGTATATGGTGATGAAACAGGTGTGGATGCCCGGCCAGTCGAGCAGCGTATAGAGGATGTAACAGAACATCGCCGCCGCCGTCGTCTTGAGCGCGTAGCGGACATGATCGGGATTGCGCAAGGCGTCGGCGGCGAGAAAGCCGCCCTTTGCGGGCTTGCCGGTTTCGGGAGCGAGGGGGTCGCTGAATTGCAGCACGCTGTGCCTGATTTGCGACAGGACCTCGCCGGCGAGCGCCTTCAGCGGCGCGGACGCCGGCGGATTCCACTCGATCATGATCGGGTAGAAGCCGCGCTCCAGGATCGCCGCCATGGCTTCGAGCTTCTGCGCGACATAGAGCCGGAGGGCCGGCGGCAGCGCGGCGGCGGAATAGCGGGTCGCCACGTCCACGGCGGCGAGGAGATGCGTGGAGGAGCGGGCCGCGCCGCGGAGCGCGGCCAGGTCCTTCTGGGGCGAGGTCCGCTCGAGCGCCGCGAGATGCAGGGCTTCGTCGATGGGCGCCGGGCCCTCGGCAATGGCCTCGGCCAGCCGGCGTCGCGCGCGCTCCTGCGGATGGCGCAGCATCGCCGCCGCCACCGACAGGCGCCAGGCGATGGCCTGCCCCGCCAGCCGGCGCGGCGACAGACCCATTGCCAGGTTTACGAGGACGGAAACAGCGGCGGGAATGCCGACGAGCAGCCAGGCGTAGAGCAAGGCGCGCGTGGCGGCCTCGCCGGCGGGCGCTTGCGCCAGCACATCCAGCGCGTAGGCGACGACCAGGGCGAGAATGCCGGCGATGGGCTTGAGCTTGCTGGCGGAGGCGAGGAACAGGAAAACGGCGGACACGAGCGTCATCGCGCCAACCCGCGCCATCGGATCGTCGAGCACCGCGATCACGATCAGGAAGATGAGCCCGATAAGGAAGGCCAGAAGCACCGGAAACGCCAGGTTCAGGATCAGGCTGGTCGCACGTTCCTTCTGGTTCAGGAAGAACGCGACATAGATGGTCAGCGCCGCCTCCGGCGTCTGATAGATCTCCGCGACGAGCAGGGTCAGCGCGCAGATGAGCGCAAGCCGGATCGCGAACGCCGCCTTGCCGGGCCGCGGCTCCAGGTGGAAGGCGAGGCCTTCGCGCCAGCGGTCAATTGCATTGGCGGCCATGCTTGACCTCCACGACCGCGCTGGCGCCGAGCCGCATGGCGCGTGCCGGCGGATGTTCGAGCCGGACGCGCACCGGAAAGCGCTGCGCCACCCGCACCCAATTCAGCGACCGTTCGACATAGGGCACCGAGCGCGGGATGTTCACGCGCTCCGCATCGAAGACGCCCCAGCCGATGCCGTCGACGACGCCCCGGATCGGCTCGGACCGGTCGGCCATCGCATAGACCGTCGCGCAATCGCCGGGTGAAATGGCATCGAGATCGGTTTCGCGGAAATTGCCGACCGCGTACCATTCCTCCGCGTCGATCAGCGTGAACAGGGCCTGTCCGGGAACGACGAACTCGCCGCTCGCGACCGTCAGCCCGACGACGAGGCCGTCATGTTCGGCGTGCACCGTGGTGTCGGCGAGGCCGCGCTGGGCCAGCGCCAGCGCGGCCTTGCGCGCGGCGACCAGCGCCAGCGCGCTGTTCTCGGTGTCGATGGCCGTATAGGCCGCTTGCGTCAGCGCCTTGGACTGATGCGCGGCGACGGCGGCGTTGCGCGCCGCGACCTCCGCCTGGTCGAGCTGAAGGCGCGGCACATAGCCGGCGGCGGCCAACGGGCGAAGCCGGCCCGCGGTGCGCGCCGCCAGCGCGGAGGTGGCGTTCGCATTGGTCGATTGATCCGCCGCAACGGTGGCGTTGGAGCGCTGGGTCGATACTATGCGCCGCTGCGTCGCGAGCTGGGCTTCGGCGACGGCGAGATCGGCTTGCGCTTGGGCCACCGCCAGCCGGTAGGGGAGAGGATCGATCTGAAGCAGCAAGGCGCCCTTTCGCACGCGCATGTTCTCGCGCACGCCGATCGCGACGATCCGGCCTCCCACGGCGGGCGCGACATGGACGATTTCGGCATCGATCGACGCGTCGTCGGTGGAGGGGCGCGCGCTGCCGTCGAGATAGGCGACCAGCGCCAACGCGCCGGCCGCCATGGCGATGCCGAAGGCGATCAGGCGGCCATGCGGGAGATAGGTCGGGGCCCCGGCGGCTTTCATCGCGTCAGCCGTAGACGACGAGCCAGACGAGCAGCGCGACGATCACGCCGGCCGACGAGCAGATCAGCAGCTGATGCGGCAGGCTCTGCGCCAAGCCGGTCGCGACGAACAGCGCGCGCGCGATCAGCGCGGCGGCGATGCCGAGCAGGCCGCACAGCATCCAGGCGGGGAAATAGGACCCGAAGGCATAGATCGTCGGCGGCGCGCCGCACCCGGCGAGCGCCATCGCCGCCAGCGGGAGGAGCATTCGCAATCTGGGCCGCATGTCTTCCACCGATATGTGCGTGCCGCCCGACCGTTGCGCCCGCGGCGCTCGTCCATGCCATGAGGTCTACGCGATCCGTTCAGTAGTCCGCATCGCCTTTGACCTTGCCACGGAAGACCCAATAGGACCAGGCCGTGTAACCCAGGATCACCGGCAACAAGAACAAGGTGCCGACCAGCAGGAAGGACTGCGTGCTCGGCGACGATGCGGCCTGCCATAGCGTGTAGCGAGGCGGCACGATCATCGGAAACAGGCTGATCGCGATGCCGAGATAGGACAGCACGAACAGGCCGATCGCGCCGATGAAGCCGCCGGCCTGCGAGGTGCCGCAGAGCGCCCGCCACGTCGCGAAGGCGACGAAGGCCACGGCGACCGGAACGGGCGAGAGGAGGAGCAGGTTCGGCCACGCGAACCAGCGCGTCGCGACGCCCGCATTGATCAGCGGCGTCGCGACCGAGACATAGACGATGGCGCAGAGCACGCCTGCCAGGCAGATACCGCCGTACTGCCGCGCGCGGGCCTGCACCTCGCCTTCCGTCTTGAGGACGAGCCAGCCCGCGCCGAGCAGGCCGTAGCCCGCGACGAGCCCCAATCCCACCGACACGGTGAAAGGCGTCAGGAAATCGAACTCCGAGCCGGAGAAGACGCGCCCCGCGACCTTGAAGCCCTGAATGAAGTTGGCGAGCATCACGCCCTGGCAGAACGCGGCAATCGCCGAGCCGTAGAAGAAGCCGTGATCCCAGAAGCCCTTGCGCTCGGCATCGCGATAGCGGAACTCGAACGCCACGCCGCGGAACGCCAATGCCAGCAGCATGACCAGGATCGGAAAATAGAGCGCGGGGATGATGATGGCGAAGGCGAGCGGAAAGGCCGCGAGCAGCGCGACGCCGCCCAGCACCAGCCAGGTTTCGTTGCCGTCCCATACCGGCGCAATCGCGTTCATCGCGATGTTGCGGCTGCGCTTGTCCGGCATCAGGCCGAAGAGGATGCCGACCCCCAGGTCGAAACCGTCGAGCAGCACGTAGAAGAAGACGCCGACGGCCATGATGATCGTCCATACGGGGACGAAGTCGATTGCCGGGATCATGCCGCGGCTCCTTTCGCTTCGAGTTCGACCTGGATGGGGGCGCTGGAGCGGCCGCTTTCCACCGGCGCGGGCGTCTCGCCCGGCGACGGGCCCGTGCGCACGATCCGCGCCATGATGATGAACCCGGCCGGAAAGATGATGAGATAGACGACGCCATAGGCGAGGAGCGACAGCAGGACATGCGTCGCACTCAGCGAGGGCGACGCGGAATTGGCGGTGCGCATCAAGCCGTAGACGGTCCAGGGCTGGCGGCCGACTTCCGTCGTCGTCCATCCCGCCAGAACCGCGACGAAGCCCGCGGGCGTCATCCATAGGCAGGCGCGCAGGAACCATTCATCGTCGAACAGGCGGCCGCGATAGCGAAGCCACCAGCTCCATGCCACAAGACCCAGCATCAAGAACGCGACGCCGACCATCAGACGGAAGGCGAAGAAGGGAACGGCGACCGGCGGCCGATCCTGCGGCTTGACGTCCTTCAAGCCCTTCACCTCGCCGCCCAGGCTGTGGGTGAGGAGCAGGCTTCCCAGATGCGGCAGCTCGATGGCGTAGCGGTTGGCTTGACGGCTCTCGTCGGGCAGCGCGAACAGCGTCAGCGGCACGTCCTTGGCGGTATCCCAGCGCGCTTCGATGGCGGCGAGCTTGGCGGGCTGATAGCGCAAGGTGTTGAGGCCGTGCTGGTCGCCGGCGAACATCTGGAGCGGCACCAACACGCTCAAGATTGCGAGCGCGAGCGAGAGCATCACCTTCCCCTCCGCCGAGAAGCGCCTGCCGCGCAGGAGATAGGCGGCGATTCCGGTCAGGACGAAGCCGGTGGTGGTGAGAAAGGCGAGGACCGTGTGCGCCAGGCGATAGGGGAAGGACGGATTGAAGATGACCGCGATCCAGTCCTTCGGAAAGAACCGGCCGTCGATGATCTCGTAGCCGGCCGGCGTCTGCATCCAGCTGTTGGCGGAGAGGATCCAGAACGACGAGAACAGCGTGCCGCTCGCGACCATGATGGCCGCGACCAGATGGGCCCAGGCCGGAACGCGCCGGCGGCCGAACAGCAGGACGCCCAGGAACGCGGATTCGAGGAAGAACGCCGTCAACCCCTCATAGGCGAAGAGCGGACCCAGCACGTTGGAGGTTGCGTCCGCGAACCGGCTCCAATTGGTGCCGAACTGGAACGGCATGATGACGCCCGAAACGATGCCGACGCCGAAAGCCACCGAGAAGATTCGTATGCAGAACACCGACAGGCTCAGGTAGACGTCTTTCCTGGAGATGTAATAGAGCGTCTCCAGCAGCGCGATGAAGGCGGCCATTCCGACGGTGAACGCCGGCATCAGGATATGCCAGCCGATCACCCAGACGAATTGCAGGCGCGACAGGAGCACGGGGTCGAAGTGCATGGCATCCTC
>DASWOE010000176.1:0-6461 GCA_036398875.1 Rhizomicrobium sp. | reverse complement strand
GCCGCCGCCGCCTCGCGCGCGATGTCGGCCTGGCCGGACAGATATTTGCGCGCGCCCTCGGACGTCAGGGCCTCGATGCGGCGGACGCCGGCGGCCACCGCGCTCTAGGCCAGGATCGTGAACAGGCCGATATCGCCCAGCCGGTGCACATGGGTGCCGCCGCACAGCTCGACCGAATAATCCTTCGCCGTGGCGGGATCGCCGCCCATCGTCAGGACGCGGACTTCGTCGCCGTATTTCTCGCCGAACAGCGCCTCGGCGCCCGCCTCGATCGCCTTGTCCGTCGCCATCAGCCGCGTCGTGACGTCGGAGTTCTGGCGGATCACGTCGTTGACCATCTGCTCGATGCGTTCCAGCTCGTCGGGCGTCACGGGCTTGGGATGGCTGAAGTCGAAGCGCAGGCGTTCGGGCGCCACCAGCGAGCCCTTCTGCTGCACATGGTTTCCCAGCACGCGCTTCAGCGCGGCATGCAGAAGATGGGTCGCCGAATGGTTGGCGCGGGTGGCACGCCGGCGCTCGCCATCGACCTTGAGATCGACGGCATCGCCGGGCCGCAGCTCGCCTCTGGTCACGGTCACGGCGTGCACATGCAGGCTGCCGAGCTTCTTCTCGGTATCGGTGATCTCGCCCTCGCCCTTGGGGCCGCGCAGCGTGCCGCGGTCGCCCACCTGGCCGCCCGATTCGGCATAGAACGGCGTCTGGTTGGCGATCATCAGCACGGTGTCGCCCGCCCGCGCCGCCTCGATCCGCGCGCCGTCCTTGAACAGCGCCAGCACGCGGCCTTCGGCCTCCTCGGCGTCGTAGCCCAGAAATTCGGTCGAGCCGAACTCGTCCTTCACCGCGAACCATTGCGCATCGGTCGCGGCCTCGCCCGAGCCCGCCCAGGCCTTGCGCGCCTCCGCCTTCTGCCGCGCCATGGCGGCGTCGAAGCCTTGCGTATCGACGTCGATGTGCTTGGCCTTGAGCGCGTCCTGCGTCAGGTCGAGCGGAAAGCCGAAGGTGTCGTAGAGCTTGAAGGCGACCTCGCCCGCCAGCCTGCCGCCGGCGGGAATGGCGGCGCTCGCCTCGTCGAGCAGCTTGATGCCGCGCGTCAGCGTCTCGCGGAAGCGGATCTCCTCCAGGCGCAGGGTCTCTTCGATCAGCTCCTCGGCGCGCTTGAGTTCGGGATAGGCGGCGCCCATCTCGGCCACCAGGGTCGGCACCAGCCGGTGCATGAGCGGATCCCTGGCGCCGATCAGATGCGCATGGCGCATGGCCCGGCGCATGATGCGGCGCAGGACATAGCCGCGGCCCTCATTGGAGGGCAGCACGCCGTCGGCGATCAGGAACGAGGTCGAGCGCAGATGATCGGCGATGACGCGGTGGCTGAACACCGCCTCGCCCGCCGCCTTGGCGCCGGAAAAATCGACCGACGCCGCGATCAGATGGCGGAACAGGTCGATGTCGTAATTGTTGGTGACGCCCTGCAGGATGGCGGTGATGCGCTCCAGTCCCATGCCGGTGTCGATCGACGGACGCGGCAGCTCGACGCGGGTGTTCTCGTCCACCTGCTCGAACTGCATGAAGACGAGATTCCAGAACTCCAGGAAACGGTCGCCGTCCTCGTCGGCGCTTCCGGGCGGCCCGCCCGCGACGCTCTCGCCCTGGTCGTAGAATATCTCCGAGCAATAGCCGCAGGGGCCGAGCGGGCCCATCGCCCACAGATTGTCCTCATGGCCGACGATGCGCTCGTCGGCGAGGCCGGCGATCGTCTTCCACAGCCCGCGGGCCACCGCGTCGGTGGGATAGATCGTGATCCAGAGCCTGTCCTTGGGCAGCTTGAGCGTGCCGGTGATGTAGTCCCAGGCATAGGCGATGGCGGCTTCCTTGAAATAGTCGCCGAAGGAGAAATTGCCCAGCATCTCGAAGAAGGTGTGGTGGCGCGCGGTATAGCCGACATTGTCGAGGTCGTTGTGCTTGCCCCCGGCGCGCACGCATTTCTGCACCGAGGTGGCGCGCTGATAGGGCCGCTTCTCGGCGCCGGTGAAGACGTTCTTGAACTGGACCATGCCGGCGTTCGTGAACATCAGGCTGGGGTCGTTGCGCGGCACCAGCGGCGAGGACGGCACCACCGCATGCTGGCGGTCGCGGAAGAAGTCGGTGAAGGAGGCGCGGACGTCGGCGAGACTGGTCATGGAGGTTATGTAGCCGCCGCGCCATTTTCTGTCATCCCCGGGCGCGGAAGGGCGATTCGTCCCGGCGGGCGGGCAAAAACGAAGGGGCGCCCGTGGCGGGGCGCCCCTTCGCCGGAGTCGTTCCCTCATGCCAATAAGAGAACGAACGCGAATGTCCGTCGGGCCGTCGGGCCCTATTCCTCTTCGTCCTCGCCGTCCTTGTCGCTGCCGCCCAGCGCCAGATTCTGCGCGATCAGCCCGGCATTGCCCCGAATCGCGGCTTCGATCTTGTCGGCGATGTCGGGATGGGCGGAGAGGAAGGTCTTGGCCTGTTCGCGGCCCTGGCCGATGCGGTCGCCGTCATGGGAGAACCAGGAGCCGGATTTCTCCACCACCCCGGCCTTGACCCCCAGGTCGAGCAGTTCGCCGGTCTTGGAGATGCCCTGGCCGTACATGATGTCGAACTCGACCTGCTTGAAGGGCGGGGCGACCTTGTTCTTGACCACTTTGACGCGGGTCTGGTTGCCGATCACCTCGTCGCGGTCCTTGATCGCGCCGATGCGGCGGATGTCGAGCCGCACCGAAGCGTAGAATTTGAGCGCATTGCCGCCCGTGGTCGTCTCCGGATTGCCGAACATGACGCCGATCTTCATGCGGATCTGGTTGATGAACAGCACGATGGTGTTGGATTTGGAGATCGAGGCGGTGAGCTTGCGCAGCGCCTGGCTCATCAGCCGCGCCTGCAGGCCGGGCAGCGAATCGCCCATCTCGCCCTCGAGCTCGGCCTTGGGCGTCAGCGCCGCGACCGAATCGATCACCACGATGTCCACGCCGCCCGAGCGCACCAGCGTGTCGGTGATCTCCAGCGCCTGCTCGCCGGTGTCGGGCTGGGAGATCAGCATCTCGTCGATATCGACGCCGAGCTTCTTGGCATAGCCCGGATCCATCGCATGTTCGGCGTCGATATAGGCGGCGATCCCGCCCTTCTTCTGGATTTCGGCCACGACATGCAGCGCCAGCGTCGTCTTGCCCGAGCTTTCCGGGCCATAGACCTCGATCACCCTTCCGCGCGGCAGCCCGCCGATGCCGAGCGCGATGTCGAGGCCGAGCGAGCCGGTCGAGACCGCATCGGTCGCCACCCCCAGATCGCGCGCGCCCATCTTCATCACCGAGCCCTTGCCGAAGGCACGGTCGATCTGGCTCAGCGCCGCTTCCAGCGCGCGCTTGCGATCGGAACTTTCCTTGTCTTCCTTCGCCACGACCCGCAACGCCGCCTGTGATGACATGAGATGCGCCTCCTTATTTCAGAGCGGCCGGGAAAACCCAAGCCGCCGCCACGACGCGGTCAAAGTACATGATTTGTTCTCATTTGCAAGCCGCCGCCTAAGGGCTTGCGACGGCAAGGAATACGATCTCGCGTTCGCATGGCGTTCCGGGGACTCGCCGGCTTTCGCCGGGCGCGTCCGGGCCACCGCCGAAGGACGCGCCGGCCGCCTAGCGCGTCAAAAAGAAGTGGCCGTACCGGATGCTGCGAAGTCCCAGAAGGCCGATGAGGAGCCTGTGCTTCCACCGCACCTTCCATGCGGCCCCTCGCGAATGGCGATGAATCCGCAACCCGGCGCGGTCGAACAGCCGCCCCCATGTGTCCTCGTTCTCGAAACACACGCCGACCCCGGCGGTGTTGAAGAACCGGCGCGCCACCCGCGCGAACAGGCGCCAGCGATTGGATGTGATGGCGTATATGATTCGAGAAGGCGCATTGGTGCCGCCAAATCCCTCGAACAGGTTCTCCGCCACCACGATGACGCCGTTTGGGGTCAGCAGCGAGGCGCAGGTTTCAAGGCACAGGACGACATTTCGCTGCGATTGCGCATAGCTGTCGCCGACCAGATGGTGCAGGACCCAGTTGATCGTGACGACATCGAATTTCTGCGAACCGACCAGCGATCGCAGGTCGTCGATCGAACCATGCACGAGGCGTTTTCGCGGCTGGCGGACATTGCGGGCAAGAAGCGCTTGCGACAAATCCAGGAGCGTGCCCTGGGCGGTTGGGAAGGCCTCCAGCAGCGCGTCCAGGAACCGGCCATTGCCGCCGCCCAGATCGAGTATCGCTATCGGGCTATCGCCGAACCGGCCGCGCAAGATGAGCTGTTTCAGCGCCAGGTCCCTGGGGGAATGGTATTCGGCGTCGAAATAAAGCGCCTGATCTTCGGCAAGAACGCGCGTTTGCGTCGCGGCAGACGGAGCGGTCTTGGTCACGTTGCGGCCCTGCCGTGCGACGACACCCGCCTCAATACCACGCGACGCGGCAATGTTCGAACCGGTCACCGCGCTCCGGCGGGTTTGTCTTGCGGCGCGTCGGGAGGGATGTCCGCGTCCCCTTCCATCTGGCCGGGCTTGGCCGCCTCGCCGCCATGCACGGCGCCGTCGGGAATATCGGTCGTGCGGTTGCCGAGCGGGTCGCGCGTCACCGGCCTGGGCACCGCCCTGTCTTGGTTCTGCTGGGCGGCATTGGAGATATCGGGTTCGGGCATCGGCGGGGCCTTCCATGGGCGCGTCGGAAGGGAACGTGCGGCAGGCCCGATCCGCTCCGTCCAGCAAGCCCGGTCAGGACGACGCCTCGGCGCCCTGCCATGATCCGCCCATGTCCGAGCCGTCCCTGCCCGACTTCCTCGCCCAGGTCCTGGCCCATATCGAGGCCCATCGCGACGAGCCGCTGACCGTGGCCGAACTGGCCGCCGTGGCCGGCTTTTCGCCCTATCATTTCTCGCGCCTGTTCGCGGCGCGCTTCGGCGAAAGCGTGATGGGCTATGTGCGCCTCTGCCGGCTGCAGGCCGCGGCGCTCCGGCTCGCCGGCGACGCGCCGCCGCCCCTCGCCGAGCTTGCCTTCGATTGCGGCTTCGAAAGCCAGGAAGCCTTCACCCGCGCCTTCCGCCGCCGCTACGGCACGCCGCCCGGCCGGTTCCAGCGCGCCGCGCTCGCCCGCCAATCCCGTTCCCCGATGGAGAGACCCATGCCCCACCACCCCGCCGCGCGCGTCGCGCGGCTCGAAGACCTCGTGCGCCGTCCCGCCTTCGCCGTCGCCGGCGTCGGCGCGCTGTTCACCGAAGACAACAAGCGCGGCATTCCCGCCCTGTGGCCGCGGCTCGTCCGCGCTCTGCCTCTCGCCGGCCAGGTCGATGCGCGCACCTATGGCGTGTGCAAGATGATCGACAGGCAGGAGGGCTGCCTGCGCTACCTCGCCGGCGTCGAGGTTGCGGGCGACGCGCCCCTGCCCGAGGGGTTCGAGCGCATCGGCCTCGACGCGCACGCCTATGCCGTCTTCCGTCTCACCCTCGACGGCGGCGCGCTGCATCCGCAGATGCAGGCGGCGATGCCGAGGATCTGGGGCGAGCTTCTGCCGAAATCCGGCCTCAAGGTCGTGCCGGCGCCGGACTTCGAACTCTATCCCGCCGATTTCGAGCCCCTGCGCAAGGGCTCCCATGTCGATATGTATGTCGCGGTGGAGGCCGTCTAAGGCTTCACGAATATCAGCGCGTACTGGTCGGTGTGGAAGCGCACCGCGGGATCGAAGATCGGCTTGGACAGATCGTCGTTCGGCCGCGGCAGGATGTGGCTCTCGCCGGCCAGCCTGAAGCCGGCCGCGGTCACCTCGCGGACGATCTGGTCCTTGGGGATGCGGTGCAGCCGGCCGATATCGTCCTCGCCGAGGCCCGGCCTGGCGGTGTGATCGAGCACGAAGAAGATCCCGCCCGGCTTCAGCGCCGCGAAGGCCTCGCGATTGAACGCCGCCAGATCGACCGGGCCGAACGCCTTCACATGCAGGTCGTGATAGTTCTGCGTGATCCAGATCAGATCGACCGTCTGCGGCAGCTTCACGGTGCCGATCGGGATCGCGTCCAGCGTCATGTTCCTGACCGGCAATCCGGTCAAAACGTTTCGGTCGGCGGCCACGCAATCCATCCAGCGCGTCGCTTCCAGGCCATAGACCTTGCCCTTGGGGCCGACGACGTCGCTCAGCAGGCGCGAGAAATAGCCGCCGCAGGGATAGAGCTCGGCGATGGTCATGCCCGGCTTGATGCCGGCAAAGGCGATGGTCGCGCCCGGATCGCGCGGGGCGTCGGCGTCGCGGTCCGCTTTCGGCCGGGCCGGATCGGCGATGGCCTGTTTCACATAGGCCGGCACGTCGCCGGCGGCCGCCGCGCCGCCCAGCGCCAGCGCGAACAGGCCCGCGCCCAAGGATGCCCGGATCAGGCGACGCTCCCCGCCAAATCGCCGCGAGGCTAGGCGAAGCGGGGCCGGGCCGGC
>DASWOE010000175.1:0-5492 GCA_036398875.1 Rhizomicrobium sp. | reverse complement strand
GGTCAGCGGGATGCGCCGATGGCCGAGCCCGAAGGCGCCGCGCGCCATCCGCGAGAACAGCCGCAGCCGCTCGGCGCGATAGGATTTGGGCGCCAGCGCGATCCAGTCCTGGCCCGTCAGCTCGGTCTTGAGCGTGCGCAGGATGCGCGTGCCCGCCAGCCGGATCGTCACGCTCCTGTCCGGCACGGTGTCGAACAGCAGCAGGCTTGGCAGATAATATTTGAGCTTGGCTGGCGACAGCAGGGCGCGCGACGGCAGCGCATCTCCCGGCCACAGCGACAGCCAATGGTCCAGCAAGGCGCGGTGGGCCTCCCGCATTTCGAGCCCGGCGGCAAGGCGTTCGGCGTCTGTCTTGCTGAACATGGACATCGCCTGGCGGCAGCTCCCTGCGGGGGGCACGCTATCGTCGCCCGTCTTAACGCATTGTTAGAACGCCGGACGCGCCAGGGCCGCCTTGATCGTAAAAGTTGTAATATTTCGAACCGCGCCCCTTGAATTGTAGGCTTAAAATCATAAATCCAGTCAATTGCCCAAGGAGAAAGGACCCAATGCTTGAATCCGATGGAAAATCCTCATCCGCGACGCGCCCCGATCTGGTCGTGCCGCTCAGCGTCCCGGCCGCGCGCCACAGGCCGCTGGCGTCGCTCGATCTGCCGCCGCGTCCCGCCCATGACGATCTGACGCGCGTTCCCCATCGTTACACGCTGACCTACAACCCGGAGATCGTGCTGACCGACATGCTGCAGGAGTGCCACTACATCATGCGCGAAGTGGCGCTGCGCTGCGTCACGCAATCGGACGACGCGCAGGAGCGTCTCGCCTTCATCCGCAGCGCCATGCAATGCGCCGAAACGGGTGCGAGCCTCGCCAAGGCGATGGCGGAGCTGCGCACCGCGCCGATGGACGAGGATCGCGCCAATGCCGTCGCGGTCGAATTCGCCAAGCTCGTGGACGGCACGCCGAAAAAGGACCAATCCGAAAAACAATGATCAAGATATTGCGGTCCGAACAGGTTTGGCAGCCAAAGCTGGGGGCGCCGCGCGGCAACCGCAACGCCGTCACCCATGGCCGCAGCGACCGCGCCGCGCGCAATCTGCGCCGGCGCATCGCCGCCTTCCGGCGCCGCGCCCGTTCGCTCGGCCGCGCCATCGAAAAAGTGCTGGAAACGCCCGTTTCTCACCAATATCCGGCCATCAGCTCCAGCGCCCATTGCGGCTCGCGCACCGCGCCGCGCGGGAGGAATCCGCGCATCACCGGCTTGATGTCCAGCACCGGCGTGCCGTCGATGGCATCGAGCCCCTTCACCTTGAGCGTCAGGCCATCGACCGACAGCAGCGAACATGCCGTCACGCCGATCCGGTTCGGCCGCCCTTTGCCGCGTTGCGCGAATATCCCCACCAGCGGCCAGTCGGCGCGGCCGCGCGGGCGGCGGGCGCCGCTGTTCACCTCTTCGTCCGCCACGCGGTTGAAGTGGAAAACCACGTCGACATGGGAAAAATCGCCCAGGCTCGCGGTGGCCTCGGGCGTGAACTGCGCGGGATCGAGTTCGATGCGCGTCTCGACGCCGTCCCAATCGTCGTCGATCGCCGCGTCGCGCGCGCTGCGCACCACGCCGATGGCTTTCATCCCGATGGTCTCGCCCATGTCCGGATTTCCTCTGTTTCGCGGTGGGGGCTTGCGCCCGCGCGGCCCGACCCGCCACCGGCAATCTCGCAGGGGCCGCGCGCGTTTTCGCGGGTGCCGCCACAACCGTGCCGTGCCGGGAGATATTCCTATCCGGGCCCCGGACAGAAGTCCTCACCTCGGTTAAGCTGTCGTTTACCTCGGTAACCATAGTGTTACGACGTTTCGTCTTTGTTCCGGGACCCCCACAGCTATGCATGTCGAGTCCATAGGTAGATGTCCTATCCCACTCAATTTGCTACGTTTTTCGGTTGACCGCTCGAATGAACCCATGCTATCCCATACTGTCCCAGGGACTTGAGCCGCCAGCCATTCCGGCCGAAGCGTTGAGGCAGCCCGAACCCCCCGGCGGACCCATGGGGGATACCGACTCCGATGACCAGCCTGCCGTTCATGTCGACGGTGATGGGGTCGCTCGATGCGAAAGGGCGGGTCTGCATCCCCGCGTCCTTCCGCCAGGTTCTCGCCGGCCAGGGCACGGCCGGCGTCTACGTCTATCCCTCCTTCTTCGAGGCGGTGCTCGAAGGCTTCGGCCAGATCGCGGTCGATGGCCTGAATGCCCGCCTGGCGACGCTCGATCCGTTCCTGTCGCCGGCGCATGACGACACCGCCCGCGCCATCGTCGCGCGCATCCAGCTGTTGCCGATGGACGATGGCGGCCGCGTGCGCCTGCCCGATGCGATGATCGCCCATGCCGGGCTGAAGGACCGCGTCGCCTTTGTCGGCCTGTCGCAGAAATTCCAGCTCTGGGATGCCGACGCCTTCGCCGCCGCCGAGGCCGATTCCATCGCCCGCATGAAGGCGGCACGCGAGCGCGAGATCGCCAGGCTCGCGGGAGGCGGCGCATGAGCCATCTGCCCGTGATGCTCGCCGAAGTCCTGCGGATGCTCGCGCCCAAGGACGGCGAGCACTATGTCGATGGCACCTTCGGCGGCGGCGGCTACGCCCGCGCCATCCTCGAAGCCGCCGATTGCCGCGTGCTCGGCATCGACCGCGATCCCGACGCCATCGCGCGCGGTCAGGACCTCGTCGCGCGCTTCGCCGGCCGCCTCACCCTGGTCCAGGGCGAGTTTTCGCAGATGCAGGCCTATCTCGCCGGCGCGCGCACCGACGGCGTCGTGCTCGATCTGGGCGTCTCGTCTTTCCAATTCGACCAGCCGGCGCGCGGCTTCTCGTTCCGCGAAAACGGTCCGCTCGACATGCGCATGAGCCGCGACGGGCTGAGCGCCGCCGATTTCGTCAACGGCGCCGACGAGAAGACGCTGGCGGGCGTCATCGCCAAGCTCGGCGAAGAGCGCAATGCGCGCCGCATCGCCCGCGCCATCATGGCCAAGCGTCCGGTCGCCGACACCGCCACGCTGGCGCAGATCGTGAAAGACGCGCAGGGCCCGGCCGCGGCGCGCTTTGCCATCCATCCCGCCACCCGCACCTTCCAGGCGCTGCGCATCCATGTGAACGACGAGCTCGGCGAGCTCGAACGCGGCCTCGATGCGGCGGTGAACGTGCTGGCGCCCGGGGGCCGCCTCGTCGTCGTCGCCTTCCACTCGCTGGAGGACCGCATCGTCAAGCGCTTCCTCAGCCGGCGCAGCACCGCCGCGCCGCAGGCCTCGCGCCATGCGCCGCAGGAGTCGTCGGCGCCGCCGGCGCTGTTCAAGCTTCTCGCCAGGAGCCCGCTGATGCCGGGCGAGACCGAAGTCGAAGGCAACCCCCGCGCGCGCTCCGCCCGCCTGCGCGCGGCTGAACGTTTGGCGGCCTAGGAGCAGGACATGGTTCGCATCCTCAACACGCTTTGCGTCGCGCTGATGGGCCTTTCCATCCTCGCGCTCTACCACGTCTCGGAGCGCGCGCGCGTCGCCACGGTCGAACTGTCCAACGTCAATGCCGAGATCGCGCGCGAGCAGGCGACGATGAGCGTGCTGCAGACCGAATGGGAACACGTCGCCGGGCCGGAGCGGGTCCAGGCGCTGGCGGCCAGCCGCCTCGGCCTCACCGGCGCGCCGGCGGTGCAGCTGTCCTCCTTCGAGGCGCTGCCGCGCCGCGGCGACGGCGTGCCCTTGACCGACACGCCGATCCGCCAGGCCAGCGCCCAGCTGCCGGCGAATTGAGGACGGCATGATCGCCAGGGGCCCCACCATCCATCAGCGCCGCATCGTCGTCGGCGCGGTCATCTGCGTCGCGGCCTTCGCGCTGGTCGGCGTGCGGCTCATCGACGTCACGCTGTTCAAGCACGGGCCGGGCGCGGTCCAGGCCGTCTCGGGCATCTTCGCCCGCGCCGACATCGTCGACCGCAACGGCGAATTGCTGGCGCGCGACCTGCCGGTGATGGACCTCTATGTCCGCGCCAAGGCCCTCGACGACCAGGACGGCGCGGCGCGCGATCTCGCCCGCGTGACCGGGGCCGACTATCGCCGGCTCAAGGCCGAGTTCGCCAAGACCAAGAGCCCCTATGTCCTCGTCGCGCGCCAATTGACGCCCGACGTGCAGGACAAGGTCATGCATCTGGGCCTGCCGGGCCTGGAGTTCGAACCCAACACCAAGCGCTACTATCCCAACGGCCGCGCCACGGCGCAGCTGCTGGGCGTCACCGACACCGACGGCAACGGCCAGTCCGGCCTCGAAGGCGGCCTCGACACCCAGCTGCGCACCGCGCCGGGCATCCCCGTCCAGCTCTCCATCGACATGCAGGTGCAGTACATCCTCGCCAGCGAAGTGGCGCAGGCGCGCGCCACCTTCCATGCCGTCAAGGCCGGCGGCGTGGTGATGGACGTCGATACCGGCGAGGTCATCGCCATGGTCTCGCTGCCCGATTTCGATCCCAATTGGCGCCATTTCGCCGGCGACGATACCGATCGCAACATCATGGCGGCCGACCGCTACGAGCTCGGCTCGGTGTTCAAGGTCCTCTCCTTCGCGCTGGCGATGGAAGACCGCACCACCACGCCGGACGAGGTCTTCGCCATCGGCAACGGCCTCAGGATCGGCAAGTTCACCATCCACGAGGCCGAGCACATGCCGGCCACCTACACGGCGCGCGACGTGCTGGCCCATTCGTCCAATATCGGCACGGCACAGATCGCGCTGCGCTCCGGCGGCGTGCGCCAGCGCCAGTTCCTCGACAGTTTGGGCCTGCTCAGCACCCTGCACACCGAGCTGTCGGAGTACGCAAGGCCGCTCTATCCGCCGGCCGCCCAGTGGGGGACGATCGAGACCGCCACCATCGGCTTCGGCCACGGCATCTCGGTGGCGCCCCTGTCCTACATCGCCGCCGCCGCGACCGTGGTGAATGGCGGGCGCAAGATCGTGCCGACCTTCCTCAAGCATCCGGCGGACGCCCGCGGCGCCCAGCTCCTCAAGCCCCGGACCAGCGACACGATGCGCGCGCTGCTGCGCTATGTCGTGACCAACGGCACCGGCCGCAAGGCGGACATTCCCGGCTATGAGGTCGGCGGCAAGACCGGCTCGGCCGAAAAGCCGATCCCGAACGGGCATGGTTACCAGCCGCATGTCCTGGTGACGTCCTTCTTCGCCGCCTTCCCGATCGAGAACCCGCGCTATGTCGTTTTCGTGCTGCTCGATACCCCGCACGGAACCCGGGAAACCGGCGGGATCGCGCTGGCCGGGGCGACCGCAGCCCCGCTCGCCGGGCGCGTGATTTCGCGCATTGCCCCGATCCTGGGCGTGCCGCAGAAGCCTGTCGCGCCCGGCCATGAGTCCACATAATGGCACCATATTCGGGAGCTACGGTCACGTCGGGTAGAGTGGGCAAGAACGCCATGGAGGCGTCGCGTGAATTCACCGGGCTCGCGAGC
>DASWOE010000174.1:0-2381 GCA_036398875.1 Rhizomicrobium sp. | reverse complement strand
GCAAAGGACAATGCGCTTCATACCGGATGCTCCCACGGCGCTCGATAGGGGCGCGCCAGCAACGTGTTCGCCTCGGCGTCGCCGATGACGGCTTCGCCGTCCCAATGCAGCGGGCGCCCCAGCTTCATGGACATGTTCGCCAGGATGCAGATGGAGGTCGAGATGTAGCCCTCTTCGATGTCGGACGCCGGCCGCGTGCCGGTGCGCAGCGCACGATCGAAATCGCGCATGTTCTCGCGGGTGATCGCGAACAGCGGCCCATCGACATTCGACAGTGCCTTGTCGCTCGGAAATTCGGCGAGCTCGGGGCCGAGCTCCGCCCGCAGCGTGGGCGCGCCCGCATCCGCTGGCGTGAAGTCGTAGCCCGTCGGCGTGATGCGCAGCGTGCCCTTGTCGCCATAGAGCCTCGCCCCCCAGGGCGTCTGCGGGTCGGTGCCTTGGCCCCATTGCCGGTTGGTCCAGGTCATCT
Source organism: Rhizomicrobium sp. (assembly GCA_036398875.1). Lineage (GTDB taxonomy): Bacteria > Pseudomonadota > Alphaproteobacteria > Micropepsales > Micropepsaceae > Rhizomicrobium. Next base: position 1,912 of record DASWOE010000174.1, on the reverse strand, counting down.
CCAGATCGTCGTACTGGAACTGTGCGATCTGCGTGTCCGGCACGGTCGCGGCACTCTGCTTGTCGATATAGATGCCGCCGCTTGAGTTGACCGTCCTGGGCCAGCGCAGATCGAGCAGGAAGCGGCAGCAATCGATGAAGTGCACGCCGATATCGCCCATATAGCCGTTACCGAACTCCATGAAGGCGCGCCAGGTGCGCGGATGGATGGCGCTGTTGTAGGTCACCACCGGCGCCGGGCCGCAATAGACATCCCAGAAGGCGGGCGCCGGCGCGGGCGGCGGAAAGTGCGGCGGCCGCTGGTGGAAGAAGCCGTAGATATCGACATGCGCCACTTTGCCGAGCAGGCCTGCGCGCACCACCCGTTCGCGCGCCTCGATCAGGAATTTGCAGGCGCGGCGCTGGGTGCCGACCTGCACCGTCCGTTTCGCGGCCCGCGCCGCCGTCACCAGCGCGCGGCCCTCGATCACGTCCACCGTGACGGGCTTCTCGAGATAGACGTTCGCGCCGGCCTTCAATACCGCCAGCGCGGGAAGCGCGTGCCAGTGGTCGGGCGTTCCGACGATGACGATGTCGAACGGGTTCTCCGCCAGCATCCGGCGATAATCGGCATAGAGCTTCGGTGGCCGCGTCGGCGGCACCACCGAATCCGGCCGCGCCATCGTCTGCGCCGTGGCGTCCTCCAGCATCGCGCGGTCGATATCGCACAGCGCCACCGCTTCGACCGGCGCCACCTGCATCAGCGTGAACAAATTGAGCTTGCCGAACCAGCCGCTGCCGATCACGCCGACGCGATAGGGCCGCGCCGGCGAGGCGTCGGCGACGCGGCCGAACGCCGTTGCCGCGCCGACGGCCGCCAGGCCGCTCATCACGTCGCGCCTGTTCGCGCTCATGCCAGCCACCTCCGCGCGGGGGCTGCGCGAAAGGCATCCGCAATGGCCTCGCGCAGCGGTTTGGGTCGATAGTCGTCGTCATAGGGATTGGGCCGCTTGGGCAGCCCGTCGGCGCGCGGCCAGCGCCCGCGCAGCCAGGAATATTTATCGACCAGTCCCCACGCCATCACGTAGCGCAGCTGCGGATAGCTCAGCATGACGTCCAGATAGCGCCGCGCGACCTCGGCGACCGCCCGGTCGCGCGCGCCGGTGTCGGCCGGCATCTCCTGGTCGCCCTCGTCGAACTCGGTGATGACGAGGTCGAGGCCCATTCCCGTGGCCGCGTCCAGGAATTTGCGCCATTCGATCTCGTCGGCGGCGGACAGCGACGGCGTTGTCGCCGAGGCGCCCGGGCCGATATGGCCTTGCACGCCCAGCGCGTCGATCGGCACGCCGGTCTTCTTGAGCCGCTCGATCAGCGCGGTGACGCCGTTGCGGTGCGTCGCGTTGCCCGGCCCCCAGCTCATATAGTCGTTGTAGACGAGCTGCGCCTTGGGCGCCGCCTCGCGCGCCGCGTGGAAGGCGATGTCGATGACCTCCGGCCCGATATATTTGGTGAACACCGATTGGGTCATGCCGCCGGTCTCGGGGCTGATGGTCTCGTTCACCACGTCCCAGGAGATGATCTGCGGATAGCGCTTGGCCACTGTCGCGATGTGTTCGGTCAGCAGCCGTTCGGCCTCGACGCCCGGCCGCGAGCCGAAGTCGTAGGACTTGATCCAGGCCGGCATCCACTCGTCGCGATTCCACAGCAGGGTGTGCCCGCGCACCAGCAGGCCGTTTCGCGCCACGAAGTCCATCAGCCTGTCGGCGCGGTCGAAATTGAATTCCGTGGCCGAGGGGCGCACCGAATACCATTTGAGCTCGTTCTCCGGCACCAGGATGCCGCATTGGGCGACGAACAGCGCCTTCAACGTCTCGTCCATGAACTGGTTCGGCCGCGTGTCCGTCACGTCCGGCTGGGGCGGCGCGCCGCTGGGC
>DASWOE010000173.1:0-4916 GCA_036398875.1 Rhizomicrobium sp. | reverse complement strand
TCGCGGCTGCGCGCGGCCACGCGGTCGTGGTGCTGGAAGCGACCGGCCAGGCCGGCGGCCAGGTGCGCCTCACCGCCGCCCTCAAGCGGCGCCGCGAGATCGTCGGCATCGTCGATTGGCGCCTCGCGGAGTGCGAGCGGCACGGCGTCGTCTTCCGCTTCAACACCTATGCCGATGCCGCCGCGGTGCTGGCGGAGAATCCCGATCTTGTCGTCGTCGCGACCGGCGGCCTGCCCAACACGGCGTTCCTCGATGCCGGCGAGGATCTGGTCACGACGAGCTGGGACGTTCTCTCCGGCGCCGTCAGGCCTGCCGCAAGCGTGCTGCTCTATGACGACAATGGCGGCCATGCCGGCCTGACCGCCGCGGAGTTCGTCCTGGGCGGCGGCGGCGCGCTCCAGATCGTCACGCCCGAGCGCATCCTGGCGCCCGATGTCGGCGGCACCAACTACCCGGCCTATTTCAAGAGCCTCGCGCAACATGGCGTCGTGACGACGCTGAACCTGCGCCTCACCGCGGTCCGCCGCGACGGCAACGCGCTGCAAGCGGTGTTCTTCGACGAATACGGCAAGACCGAGGTGATCAAGACCGCCGACCAGATCGTGGTCGAGCACGGCACAATGCCGCTCGACGATCTCTATTTCGCCCTGAAGCCGGACTCGGCGAACCTTGGCGAAGTCGATTATGGCGCGCTGCTCGCCGGCCGGCCGCAGGATCTGGTGCGCAATCCGCGCGGCCGGTTCCGCCTCTTCCGCATCGGCGACGCCGTCGCCAGCCGCAATATCCACGCCGCCATCTTCGACGCCATCCGCCTCCTGAAGGACATCTGACGCCATGCCGATTGCCGCCGAACCGTCCCTGCGCGAGCTGATCGCGGCACGGCAGCCGGGCTTCACGCTCCCCGCCAGCCTCTACACCCGCGAGGACGTGTTCGACCGCGACGTGGACGTGTTCTTCCGCCAGCATTGGAGCTGCGTCGCGGTCGAGCCCGAACTGCCGCGTCCCGGCGACGTCCTGGCCGTCGCGCTGGGGCCGGACTCGGTCCTGCTGGTGCGCGGCGACGACGGCAAGCTGCGCGCCTTCCACAATGTCTGCCGTCATCGCGGCGCCAGGCTGGTGGATTTGGGGCCGGCGAATGTCGGCCGGATCGTCTGTCCCTATCACCAATGGACCTACGGCCTCGACGGCGCGCTCGCCTACGCCGTCAATATGGGCCGCGATTTCGACCGCGCCTGCCACGGTCTGCGCCCCGTCCATCTGCGCACGATCGGCGGGCTCGTCTTCGTCTGCCTCGCCGACGCGCCGCCGCCCGACATCGACGACATGGCCGCCGCCATGGCACCGCGGCTGGCGCCGTTCGCGCTGTCCGAGGCGAAGATCGCGTTCGAAAAAGACATCGTCGAGGAGGGCAATTGGAAGCTGACGATCGAGAACAACCGCGAATGCTATCACTGCATGGGCACCCATCCCGAGCTGATGCAGTCCTATGTCGCGTCCGACCTGGGCTTCGATCCGAACGACCAGACCGAAGAAGACGCCGCCGCGCTCGCGGAGCACGAGGCGGCCACGCGAGAGCTGCTGGCCCGCTGCGCGGCGCTGAACTATCCGTCCGCGACCGTCGATCACATGTCGGGCCGGCGCACGATCTTCCGCACCCAGCGCCTGCGCATCGCCGGCGAAGGCCAATCCCAGACGCTCGACACCAAAATCGCCAGCACCAGGCTGATGGGCGCCATCGCCGAGCCCCGTCTCGGCGACCTGCATTTCTGGACCTGCAATTCCTGGCATCATTTCATGAGCGACCACGCCGTCTGCATCACCCTTCACCCGCTGGCGGCGGCGCGCACGCTGGTCCGCACCCGCTGGCTCGTTCACAGGGACGCCGTGGAGGGACGCGACTATGATCTCGCGCGCCTGACGCAGGTCTGGCTCGCCACCAACCGGCAGGACGCCGAGCTGGTCGGCCGCGCCCAGCTCGGCGTCGCCGGCTCCGGCTATCGCCCCGGCCGCTATTCGCCGTTCGCGGAAACCTATCCCGAGGAATTCGCCGGCTGGTACGTCGAAGAGCTGGCGCGCGGCCTCGCGCCCTGACGGCTCACAGATAGCGCGGCATCTCGCCGAGCTCGACATAGACGCTCTTGACCTGCGTATAGGGTTCGAGCGCCGCCTTGCCGTTCTCGCGGCCGAGGCCGGACTGCTTGTAGCCGCCGAACGGCACCTCCATGGCAGCGTGTGATAGGTGTTGATCCAGCACATGCCGACATTCAGGCGCGCCGCCACGCGATGCGCCCTGCGCAAATCCTCGGTGAAGATGCCGGCGCTGAGGCCGTAGGGCGTGTCGTTCGCCCGCGCCACGACCTCGTCTTCGTCCTTGAAGGTCAGGATCGACATCACCGGTCCGAATATCTCCTCGCGCACGATCCGCATGTCGTCGCGGCAGCCGTCGAAGATCGCCGGTTCCAGGAAGGCGCCGCCGCGCAGCGCCTCATTGTCGGGCACGCGCCCGCCGGCGACCAGCCTGGCCCCTTCCGCCACGCCGCTCGCGATGAAGTCCAGCACGCGGCCGCGATGGGCCTGCGAGATCAGCGAACCGATCTGGGTGGCGGGATGCATCGGATCGCCCAGCACCAGCCGTGCCGTGGCCTGTTTCACAGCCTCCACGAACGCGTCGTGGCGTTTCTCGCCGACGAAGACGCGCGTGCCGCTGACGCAGACTTCGCCCTGGGTGAGGAAATTCGCCATCACCGCCGCGTCCGCCATGGTGGCGAGGTCGGCATCGTCGAACAGGATCAGCGGGCATTTGCCGCCCAGTTCCAGGGTCAGGGGCTTCAGCGTGTCCGCCGCCATCCGCATGATGGCCTTGCCGGTGGCGCCGCTGCCGGTCAGCGAGACTTTCGCGATTTTGGGATGCGAGGCCAGCATCGCGCCGACTTCGGCGCCGCCTTGCAGCACATTGAAGAGGCCGGGCGGCGCGCCGGCCTCGACGAACACCTCCGCCAGCCGCAGCGCCGTCAGCGGCGTCAGGTCGGACGGCTTGAACAGCATGGCGTTGCCGGCGGCGAGCGCCGGCGCCGCCTTCCAGCAGGCGATCTGCAGGGGATAGTTCCAGGCGCCGATGCCGGCGACCACGCCCAGGGGCTCGCGCCGCGTATAGGCGAAGGCGTCGCGGAACGCGATGTGTTCGCCGCCGATGGTGGGCGCGATGCCGCCGAAATACTCCAGCGCGTCGGCGCCGGTCTGGATGTCTATGGTCGAGGCTTCGCGGATCGTCTTGCCGGTGTCGCGCACTTCGAGCTCGGCGAACTCGTCGTTGCGTGCGCGCAGGAGGTCGGCGGCGTTGCGCAGGACGCGGCCGCGCTCGGCGGCCGACCGCGCGATCCAGACTTTCTGCGCTCCTGCCGCGGCGGCGACCGCGCGGTCGATATCGGCCGGCGAGGCGATGCCGATGGTCGCCAGCAATTCGCCGGTCGCGGGATTGACGGTCTCGAAGGTCCGGCCCGACGTCGCCGGGACGGCTGCGCCGGCGATATGAAGGCCGAGCTCGCGAGACGCAGGGCGCTGCAGACTCACGATTGATGTCCTTCGGGCTGGCGAACGTTGTGGGTCCGCATTGTGTGCAGACCCGTGCCGACCCGCAAATGTCACATCTGTGATAGGCCGCCGCCTTCCGGCGGCGCTCAATAGTCGATGACGAGATCGCTCAGCGGCTTGGAGCAGCACACCAGGATCATGCCGTCATCGATCTCCGCCTGGCCGATGCCGCCCTGATGCGCCATGTCCACCGTGCCGGCGAGAAGCCTGCGCTTGCAGGTGCCGCAGATGCCGCGGCCGCAGGAGAACGGCAGCCGGAGGCCGCCAAGGCGCGCCGCGCGCAGGATCGAGCTTTGCGCGTCGCACGCGATGATGCGTCCGCTGAGGGAAAACGACACGCTGAACGTCGTCACGGCGCCGGACCCGCGGGTTGCGCTGCGACCCTAGGCAGGCGCCGGACGCCGGCTCAATGTCCCAGGTGAGCCATGCCGAAGCACGCTGGTCAGAGCGGGCAGAGCTGTTCGGATTCGAATTCGTTGACCATCAGGTAGGTCGCGGTCGGCAGGTAATTTCCCATGACCTGCTTTTCGGTGCCGATATCCGCGACCCGCTGGATGGCGCCGGCGAAATCGGGCGCCGCCAGCATGTTGCGGATTTGCAGGACGCCGGCGTTCTCATCGACCGCCCCGTCGCCGACATCCGCCCAGCGCAGCCAGGCGACGCCGCAGCGCGCGATGGCGTTGCGCGGACGGTCCGCGGCGCGGCTGACGACGATGGTGTAGTTGCCGTTGGCGTCGAGCGGCACCTGCTCGTCATAGAGGCAGGCCGTCACGCGGGTATTGGCGAAGCCCTCATTGGTGCACACCGACCAGTAGCGCAGCTCGCCGCTTCCCATGACGCGATCGCCGGCAAAGGTGCGCGGCGTGCGCGGCATGTGTCCCTGCAGGACCAGCACGCGGCCATAGGCGCGGTTTATGATGGTGCGGATATAGTTGTTGTCGGGATTGGGATAGAAGCCGCCTTCGCTGCGCCGCGTGCCGGCCGGCTTGGCGCCGGTGTAGATGCCGAGCAGGTATTGCCGGTCGTATTGCACGTACCAGGTGGGCGGCGAAGTGGCGGGCCAGCCGGGCGCGTGACCGCCCGGGGCCGCCAGCTGGCGGTATTGCGCCAGCGGAATCGACATGCTGCCCGTGACGACGTCCGCATGCGCGGTGGACTTGATCGCCGCGCAGGCCGCGGCGCCCTCAAGGATCTTCCCGCTCGCCAGCGTCAGGACGGGCTGCGGCAACGCCGCGCCGCCCACGATGTCGCGGCCGCGGTCGGGCACATAGACCCGGTAGATCAGCGTCTGCAGATGCTGCGCGCCCGAACCGGGGATGTGCAGG
>DASWOE010000172.1:0-2248 GCA_036398875.1 Rhizomicrobium sp. | reverse complement strand
CAGGCGCCACGCCCGGTCAGACGCCCGTTGGCACGGCGGAGGGTGAACGGGTCGCCGCTCCAGCTTTGTCCGTCCACCGGCACCGTATCGACATGACCCGACAGCGCGATACCGCCGGGTTCGTGCGGCCCCAGGATGGCGTGGATGTTTGCCTTCTGCCCGGTCGAGTCGGTACTGATACGATACGGCACCGCATTGGCATCGAGCCAGTCCCGGATAAAGCCGATCAGCGCCAGATTCGAATGCCGGCGGGTGGTGTCGAACGACACCAGCCGTTCGAGCATTTCGACTGTGGTGGGGCGGATGGCGACATGACCGTTCATATACGCAGTCTATACGGGTCGGCGCGCGCGGCAACCGCAGGTGGCGAATCTGTCGGTGCCGCGTGAGTTGTCCGTCTTTCGTAGCGCATGAGTTGTCCGAACCGTTCGCTTCCTGTTCTGGAGGCTGCGGATGCGTCGGACACGTGTGTTATGGGAGGCGTATGTGACGCGTTTTGAAGATGCGTTGGACCGCTACAAGCAAGGGCGTCTGAGTGCCGAGGAGGCTGGCGAGTTGCTTGGCCTGTCCGGCCGGCATTTCCGCCGCCAGTGCGTCCGCTACGAGGCGGAAGGCACCGAGGGCCTGCGCGACAAGCGGCTGGGGCGTGTGTCCAACCGCCGCGCGCCGGAGAGCGAGCTGGAGCGGATGCGCCGGCTGTATCGTGAGGAATACGCCGACTTCACGGTCAAGCACTTCCACGAGGAGATCCGCAAACGCCACGGCTACACGCTGGGCTACACCGTAACGCGGCTGGCGTTGCAGTCGGCCGGGCTGGTGAAACCGGCACCGCGGCGCGGCCGGCACCGCAAGAAGCGGCCGCGCCGGCCGATGCCGGGGATGCTGCTGTTCCAGGACGGCTCGACCCACCGCTGGATCGGCGCGCTGGGGCACGATCTCGACCTGGTCGTGACGCTGGACGATGCGACGAGCGCGATCTACTCGGCGATCCTGGTGGAGCAGGAAGGCACGATGTCGAGCTTCCTGGGCTTGCAGGAGACGATTGTGGCGCATGGCCTGTTCGGCTCGCTCTATACCGATCGCGGCTCGCATTACTTCCTGACGCCCAAGGCCGGCGGCCGGGTGGACAAGGCGCATCTGACGCAAGTTGGCCGTGCGCTGGCGCAGTTGGGCATCCGCCATATCCCGTCCTACTCGCCTGAGGCACGCGGGCGGATGGAGCGGGTGTTCGGCACGTTGCAGCAGCGTCTGCCGCCGGAGTTGCGCCATGCCGGCATCACGACACGCGAGGCGGCCAACAGCGACCTGCGCGAAACCTTCGTGCCGGCGCATAACGCGCGCTTCGGCAAGCCGGCGGCCGAACCCGGAACGGGCTTCGTCGCCTATGCCGGCGTCGCCCTCGAGGAGGTGCTGTGCGTGCAGGCCGATCGCCAGGTCGGACGCGACAACTGCGTCTCCTGGAGCGGCCGCTCGCTGCAGATCCCGGAACAGACCCATCGGCGCCACTATGTCAGGGCGATAGTGCGACTGCGCGAATACCCGGACGGGAGGCTCGCTGTGTTCGATGGCCCGCGCTGCCTGGCCCGTTACCAACCAAATGGCGCCTTGGTCGACCCGGCGGTGCCGCATGCAGCATGAAGCCCCGACCTGTCCGAGCCTGGCATCGTGCTCGCCGGCGTCAAGGACGCTGCGCGCCGCCTCCGGCGGTGGCCTGCGGCCATCCCTGACCCCGGCTGCGCCCGCTGCCCGAGCGAGATCAGGCCGGGACGGGAAAACGGGCCTGCAACCGAACCGGAAAACCGCTTCGGCAGCAGCAGACAGCCGGACAACTCACGCGCTACGAAGCGCGGACATCTTTACGCGTCACCGACACCCTCCTGCGGACTGGGAGGGCTCAACAGCGCCGCGCCGCGGGGGTATAAGACACGGGCGACAGCGGTGATGTGCCTGCCGGCGGTGGGCCGGGTGCCCTGTCGGACGCGACGTGCCGTTACGAGCCGACCAATCTGGCAATCGGGGAGGTGCCTGTGACCGCGCTCAATGGCTATCACGCTCATGTATATTTCGAACCCGCGACCCGCGCTGCCGCGAGCCGGCTGCGCGATGCGATCCTGCAGAATTTTGCAGTCGAGCCCGGCGGCTTCAGCGACGAACCGGTCGGTCCGCATCCGGTGGCGCAGTTCAACGTCAAGTTCGCGAGCGAGGCGTTTGCGGACATCGTGCCGTGGCTGATGCTCAACCGGGACGG
>DASWOE010000171.1:0-5950 GCA_036398875.1 Rhizomicrobium sp. | reverse complement strand
CGTCGGTCGCGGTCAGCAGCTCGACGCCCAGGCTGGACCGGCCGACACGGCCGCCGGCATTGATGCGCGGACCGAACAGGAAGCCCAGATGATACGGCGTGAAAGGCGGCGCGATCTTCGCGACCTCGCTCAGCGCGGCGAAGCCGGCGCGCGCCAGCAGGTTCATCCGTGCCAGGCCGGCGCGGACGAAGGCGCGGTTGACGCCGACAAGCGGCACGACATCGGCCACCGTCGCCAGGCCGACGAGATCGACGGCATGGCGCAGGTCGGGCTCGGCGAGGCCGCGGCGGACGTAGAACCCGGCCTCCCGCAGCGCGCGGTTGAGCGCCACCGCGAACAGGAACGTCACCCCGGCCGCGCAGAGATGGCCGAGGCCGGACGCATCGCCCGGCTGGTTGGGATTGACATGTGCCAGCGCCGGCGGCGCGGTTTCGACGGCGTGGTGGTCGAGCACGACCACGTCCAGCCCGGCCTCGCGCGCGGCGGCCAGCGGCGCCGCCGCGCCGGCGCCGCAATCGACGGTCACGACGAGCGCCATGCCCTCGCCTTTCAACTGGAGAAGGCCGGCTATGTTGGGGCCGTAGCCTTCCGCCATGCGGTCGGGAATGTAGACCCGCGGCGGGGCGCCGAGCGCGCCCAGCAATTCGCACAGCAGCGCCGCCGAGGTCGAGCCATCGACATCGTAGTCGCCCCACACCGCGATTTTCTCGCCGGCTTCGAGCGCGCGGGCGACGCGCGCCACGGCCTTGTCCATGTCCTTGAGCGTCAGCGGTTCGGGCAAAAAGCGCTTGAGCGTCGGCGCGAGGTAGTCGGCCACGTCACGGGCCGCGATGCCGCGCGAGACGAGCAGGCGCGCCAGCGCGTCCGGGAGGTTCGCGTCGCGGGCCAGGGCCAGCACCGCCGCCTCGTCGCAGGACGAAAGCCGCCACGCCCGGCCCGTGAAGGAGCGCGCGACGCCGAACGCCGCCTGCGTCGTCAGGGCGAGCGGCTCAGCGTTCATCCTTGAGATGACGCGCGCGGACGTGGCGCGCCTTGATCCACCGCACCGTGCCGGTCGCCGAGCGCATCACCACGCTGTGCGTCGTGATGAACGCCCCATCGTAATGAACGCCGTCGAGCATCGAACCGTCGGTGACGCCGGTGGCCGCGAACACGACGTCGCCCGACGCCATGTCGAACAAATCGTATTTGCGATGGAGATCCTTGACGCCCCAGCGTGCCGCGCGTTCGCGCTCGGCATCGTTACGGAAGACAAGACGCGACTGCATCTGTCCGCCGACACAGCGCAGCGCCGCCGCCGCCAGCACGCCCTCCGGCGCGCCGCCGGTTCCCAGATAGATGTCGATGTCCGTCGAAGGATTGGTGCAGGCGATGACGCCGGCCACGTCGCCGTCGGTGATCAGCTTGATCGCCGCCCCGGTCGCCCGCACTTTGGCGATCAAAGCCTCGTGGCGCGGCCGGTCCATGATGCAAGCGGTGATGTCCCTGGGCCTGACGCCCTTGGCCTTCGCCAGCCGCGCGATGTTGTCGGCGGGCTCCGCATCCAGATCGACGACGCCATCGGTATAGCCGGGGCCGATGGCGATCTTGTCCATATAGGTGTCGGGCGCGTTGAGCAGCGTGCCGGGCTCGGCCATCGCCATGACGGCCAGCGCGTTCGCCATCGCCTTGGCCGTCAGCGTGGTGCCCTCAAGCGGGTCGAGCGCGATGTCGACGGCGAGGCCGCCAAGCCCCACCTCTTCGCCAATGTAGAGCATCGGCGCTTCGTCGCGCTCGCCTTCCCCGATCCGGACCGTTCCGGAGATGGGCAGGTCGTTGAACGCCTTGCGCATGGCCTCGACGGCCGCGTGGTCGGCGGCGTGCTCGTCACCGCGGCCGATCTGCTGTGCCGCCGCGATCGCCGCCGCCTCGGTCACGCGCACCGCTTCCAGCGCGAAGGCGCGGTCGAGCGGGCTTTGCCGGCCCGGACTCACAATATCTCGTTTCGAACTCAAGCTGCCTCCATCGGAATCATGCACGGGCGCGGACGCACCTTGTCGGAGGCGGCAATCGCCTTCAAGGCGCGCTCCACCGAAGCCTGCGCGGTTTCGTGGGTGATCATGACGATCGACACCGCCTCGCCGGGGCTGCGGCCGCGCTGGATCATGCTTTCGATGGAGACCTGCGATTCGGCGAGATGCCGCGCGATCTCGGCCAGGACGCCGGGCAGGTCGAGCACCTCGAAGCGCAGGTAATAGGCGGCCGTGGCGGCGCCGGGATCGGAGGGCGCCGGCGGGCGCAGGCCGGCCGCCGGCCGCCCGAAACTGGGACCGAAATTGCCGCGCGCAACATCCACCAGATCCGCGACCACCGAGAGCGCCGTGGGCGCCTCGCCGGCGCCGCGGCCCTCGAAGAAGAACCGCCCGGCCGGGCCGGCATGGGCCATCACCGCGTTGAACACGCCATCGACGTCGGAAAGGGGCGTGCCCGCCTTGACCATGGCCGGCTGGACCCGCTGATCGATGCCGTGCGCGGTCCGCCGCGCGATCCCCAGCAGCTTGATGCGATAGCCGAACTCGCGCGCGAAGCGGATGTCCTCGGGCGTGATCCCTTCGATGCCTTCGACCGTGATGTTCTTCTGGTCGGGAATGGTGCCGAAGGCGAGGCTCGCCAGCAGCACCAGCTTGTGCGCCGTGTCGCCGCCGCCGACATCGAGCAGCGGATCGGCCTCGGCATAGCCCAGCCGCTGCGCGTCTTCGAGGACCTCGGCGAAGCCGCTTCCGGTCGCTTCCATCTGGGTGAGGATATAATTGCAGGTGCCGTTCAGGATGCCGCGCACCGCGTCGATGCCGTAGGCGATCAGGCTTTCGCGCAGCGCCTTGACGATCGGGATGCCGCCGGCCACCGCCGCTTCCCATTTCAGGGCGAGGCCGTTCTTTTCCGCCAGCGCCGCCAGCCGCGCGCCATGCTTGGCCAGGAGCGCCTTGTTGCCGGTGACGACGTGCTTGCCGTTCGCCAGGGCCGCCTCGACGAGGGCCAGCGCGACGCCGTCCTCGCCGCCGATCAGCTCGACCACCACATCCGCGTCGGACGCCGCCAGCGCGACCGCATCGTCTGTCCAGCGGAAGGCGGACGTGTCGAAGCCGCGGTCTTTCGCGCGGTCCCGGGCCGACGCCGCCACGATCTCGAGGCGGCGCCCCGTGCGTTCGGCCAGCTCCGGATTGCCGAGCGCCTTGACGACCCCGCCGCCGACCGTGCCCAGGCCGGCCATCGCGATGCGCAGGGGCTTCACTTCGCGTTTTCCAGGACGGACGGCTCGTTGACGCGCAGCGACAGGAACTTCTTCACGTTGCGGGCGGCCTGGCGGATGCGGTGCTCGTTCTCCACCAGCGCCACGCGCACGAAGCCCTCGCCATACTCGCCGAAGCCCGTGCCCGGCAGGACCGCGACCTTGGCATGGATCAGGAGCTGCTTGGCGAACTCCATCGAGCCCTTGTCGCGATAGGATGGCGGCACCGGCGCCCAGGCGAACATCGAGGCCGGCGGGACGGGAATCTCCCAGCCGGCGCGCTTCATCGATTCCACCAGCACGTCGCGGCGCGATTTGTAGGTCGCGCGGATCTCGTCGGCGCAGTCCTGCGGCCCGTTCAGCGCCGCCGCCGCGGCCACCTGGATCGGGGTGTAGGCACCATAATCAAGGTAGGATTTGATGCGGCCAAGCGCATGAATCAAATGGCGGTTTCCCGCCGCGAAGCCCATTCGCCAACCCGGCATCGCATAGGTCTTGGACAGCGACTGGAACTCGATCGCGACGTCCTTGGCGCCGTCGATCTGCAGGATCGAGGGCGGCGGATGGGCATCGTCGAAATAGATGTCGGCATAGGCCAAATCGGACAAAACCCAAATCTCATGTTTCTTCGCGAAGGCCACGATTTCCTTATAGAAATCGAGATCGACCACCTGCGCCGTCGGGTTCGAGGGGTAGTTGACCACCAGCGCCAGGGGCGACGGCACCGAATGCTTCACCGCGCGGCCCAGAAGGCTCAGATACTCCTCCGGCGTCCGCGCGGGCACGTGCCGGATCGCGGCGCCGGCCAGGATGAAGCCGAAAGCGTGGATCGGATAGGCCGGGTTCGGCACCAGCACGACATCGCCGGGCGCGGTGATGGCCTGAGCCAGATTGGCGAAGCCTTCCTTCGAGCCGATATTGGCGATGACTTCACTTTCCGGATCAAGTTTGACGCCGAAACGCCTGGCATAGAAGGCAGAATAGGCCCTGCGGAGACCCTTGATGCCGCGGCTGGCGGAATAGCGGTTGGAGCGCGGGTCGCGCGCCGTCTCGATCAGCTTGTCGACGATATGCTGCGGCGTGGGCATGTCGGGATTGCCCATCGAGAAGTCGATGATGTCCTCGCCGGCGGCGCGCGCCTTCGCCTTGAGGATGTTGACCTCTTCGATGACATAGGGCGGCAGGCGTTTGATGCGGTAGAAATCGGTTTGCATGGCCCTGGGAACCTGGAATCGCGGCGAAGCATGGCTCCGCAGCCGGAGCATCGCGGCAAAAACGCCACGCCGTCAATGTGGTTAGAAGGCATCTTTAATCTGCGCGTAACGCGGTCATCCGCCGCTCAAGAGGCGGACACAGGCCGCACGCCGGACGGGCCCCATACCCGGTTTCAACACTGCCTCTTGAATCTCGACCCGCTTGGTGCCGGCGGGCTTGTAGCGGACCACGAAGGTGCGGCCCTTCGCATCGCCGATCCGGTAGGACCAGTCGGCCCGGGAATCGCCCTGCTTGCCCGAGAGGTAGGCCACGCGGTGCATTCCCTCGCGGATTCCTGCAGCGTAGGCGGGCCCGTGCGGGTCGATGCCGGTGAAAACCCCGCTTGCTGCCGTCTTGTCGATATCGAAGCCTTTGTCGAAGGCCGCGATGCGAACATTGCGGATTTCGGCGCAGCCGCCGAACAGGTCGGCGGGAAGAACGACGGTCTCGCCCTTTTCGATGTCGCGCGCCAGTTCGCGCGGGACGTCGCCGCCGGATTGGACGCGCAACGCGCTGTCGAAATTCGCCGCCAGGTCCGGCTTGTTCGCGTCCGGCGCAGCGGCGGCGGTATCGCGCATCGCGAACATCACGCTATCCAAGTTGCGCTTGCCGCCGCTGGCCGATCGGATGCGGCGGTCGAGCAGATAGGCGACGAGCATGCCGCGCTGATAAGGAAGCCGTTCGATCAGATCGTTCGTCCAGAATTCCTTGGCGATGCGGGCGTTCGGCGCGTTGCGCACGGCCGACGTATCGTAGGCGAGCAGCACATCGTTCAGATCGGCGACGAAATCTTCCAGCGACCAGATGCCGGATTTGATCAGGGTCCGCTCCGTGTAGAATTCCGTGAATCCCTCGCTCAGCCAATAATCCAGCGCCTCGGCCGGCTCTTGCGGCGCTCGCCCGATCCGCGACGGAATCCAGCTATGAATGTGCTCATGCGCGATGGTGCGCCGGATGCTGCTCTGCGGCGTATCCGGCGTGGCGTACATCGCAAAGGCGTCGCCGCGGCCGGTGCCGCCGCTCGATCCCATGCCGTCAAGGGCGAACAGCGTCACCAGGAACGGACCCTTCACGTCGCTGCCCCAGAAGGTGCGCTGCGCCGCCACGATGCGCGCGAGCACGTCCGCCAAGTTGTCGCCGGAAAACGGCCATGTGCCGCGCATCGCCAGGCGCAGCGTGCCGCCGGGGATCAGCCGGCGGTAGACCGCGACATCGGCGCCCCCGAGGACCGTACTCTCGGCGATATCCGCGACCGTCATCCGCCGGCCCATCATGCCATGTTCGAGATCGGACGCGACGCTCCAGCCCTTCGGCAGCGGTCCCCAGCGAAAGCTCGCCGGCCACAGATCGCCGTCGCGCGGCACAACGAAGACATGCTCGCCCAGTCCGGCAAACCAACCGGGCAGCAGGATCGCGCCGCGATAGGGA
>DASWOE010000170.1:0-1684 GCA_036398875.1 Rhizomicrobium sp. | reverse complement strand
CGTGAAGCCCGCTTCCTCCGGGCCGTGCATCTTCGGCTTGACGATATAGATCCAGCCGGCGCGGCTGTTGCGATGGCGGCCAAGGCCCTTGAGGTCGTAAAGGCCGATCAGGCTGGTGACGATCGCATCGAGGATTCCTTCCGGCGCCTCGGCGCCGTTTGGCAGGCGCACCGCCGGAGTCGTCATCAGATGGCCGACATTGCGCACGAAAAGCAGCGAGCGGCCGGGCAGGGTGAGGGCGCCGCCGTCCGGCGCGGTAAAGCTGCGGTCCGGATTGAGTTTGCGGGTCATGGCCCGCCCGCCCTTGTCGAAGCCGGCCTCCAGATCGCCCCGCATCACGCCCAGCCAATTGGCATAGGCGGCAACCTTGTCGTCGGCATCGATCGCCGCGATGGAGTCCTCCAGATCGACGATCGTCGTCAGAGCGGATTCGAGCACGACATCGGCCACGCCCGCAGGATCGGTCCGGCCGATGGGGTGACGGCGGTCGAGCATCAACTCGATATGCAGGCCATTGTGCTTCAACAGCACGGAAGTCGGATTGGACGGATCGCCGGCATATCCGGCGAGCGCCGCGGGCTGTTTGAGCGTGGGTCGAAGCACGCCGCCGACAATGCTGTAGCCTGCTGCGTCGCTATGGCTGCCGCTGGCCAAGGGAACCGCGTCGTCGAGAAAGGTCTTGGCGCGGGCTATGACCAGCGCCCCGCGGTCCGGATCGTAACCGCCGGCGGTGCGCGCTCCCGGCGTCGCGTCGGTGCCGTATAGTGCATCGTAGAGGCTGCCCCAACGGGCATTGACGGCGTTCAGCAGGAAGCGGGCGTTCAACGCCGGCACCACCAATTGCGGCCCGGCCAGGCGTGCCACCGCGTCATCGACCTTGGTCGGGGCGATCGTGAAAGGCGCTGGCTCATCGACGAGATAGCCGGTGGCGCGCAGGAAGGCGCGATATTCGGCCGGGTCGAATGCGCGATCGCGGCGCTCGTCATGCCAGCGATCGATCGCGTGCTGCAGCGCATCGCGTCTGGCAAGAAGGGTTCGGTTCTCGGATGCGAAGCGCGCGAAGATCGCGGCGACGCCGCGCCAGAAGGCGTCCGGCACGAGGCCGAGCGGAGGCAGCACCTCTTCATCGATTAGGCGCGCCAGCGGCGCCGCAACGCCCAGTCCGGATTTTTCGCTCATCGCCCATGGTGGACATAGCATTGCGGCGATGTCGAGCGCGTCCTCCGGCCGCCCGTCCCGCGATCCGCGCCGGGTCAGGCGGCGCGCAGCGCATCGGCCGAGATTTCCGGCCCGTGCTCGTTGATGGTCGTGCGCCGGACGTCGCGCTTGTAGGCGTCGGTATCGAGCGGGGTCGCGCGGTGCAGCGTGCAGCGATTGTCCCAGATGACGAGGTCGTTCGGCCGCCATGTGTGGACATAGATGAATTTGTCCTGGGTCGCGAAGGCATAGAGATCGTCCAGCAGCGCCTCGGCCTCTGGTGTTGCCCAGCCGATGATGCCGGTGGCATGGCCGCCGACATAAAGGGACCTGCGGCCATAGGGCAGCAGGCGCACCAGCTTGTGCGCCACGGGCGGCATGGTCTTGCGCATCTCGGGGGTCACGCCAGTCAGGCCGGTCCGCTCGCGGCCGCGCCAGAAATCGTGGATTGCCACGAGGTCTTCGATCTTGTCCCTGGTCGCCTGCG
>DASWOE010000169.1:0-8961 GCA_036398875.1 Rhizomicrobium sp. | reverse complement strand
GCCGGCCCGTCCCGGTGCCGACGACAGCGCATGGATGGTGTCGGTCATGCCGAACTTACTTCGACGTCTTGTCCGCGTCTTTCTTCGCCGGCCCGCCTGCGGCGCGCCTGGCGCTGTCGAACAGAAAGCGCTGGAACTGCTCGAAACCCTGTCCGCCCAGCGGCATCCAGGCGCGCAGCATCGCCTCGGGATCGTTGATATCGACCGACGCCTTCATGCGCTTCTCGATCTCCGCCATCATGCGGTCCTGGGCCTTCGACACGTCCGGCAGGCCGAGGAATTTGCGCGCTTCGTCGGGGGTCATGTCGATCTGGATGTTCATCTTCATCGCGCTTAACCCAGTTTTCCGTGGTGCTTGTGAGCGGCTTCGCCCGCCGCTAGAAGCTTCCCCCGATCCAGCCTGCCATTGCAACGCCGCCCTTTCGGGCCGCCCACGGACCCAAAGCCCCATGAACCGCCTCGCCGACGAAGCCAGCCCCTACCTCCAGCTCCACAAGAACGACCCCGTCGATTGGCATGTCTGGGGACCCGAGGCCTTCGCCGCCGCGCAGGCGCAAAACAAGCCCATCCTGCTCTCCATCGGCTACACCGCCTGCCATTGGTGCCATGTGATGGAGCAGGAGAGCTTCTCGGACCCAGAGACCGGCGCCGCGCTGAACGCCGATTTCATCTGCATCAAGGTGGACCGCGAAGAACGCCCCGACATCGACCAGCTCTATCAGGCCGCCGCCACGCTGATCGGCCACAATGGCGGCTGGCCGCTCACCGCCTTCCTCGATCCCCAAGGCACGCCCTTCGCCATCGGCGGCTATTTCCCCAAAGAAGAGCGCGCCGGCCAGCCGCAGCCCTTCCGCCGCGCCATTGCCGAGGTCGCCCGCACCTATCGCGAATCCGACGCCTTCCAGACCGCCGCGGCCAACATCCGGACCCAGATGGACGCTTTCTGGAACCGCGACCTGCGCGGTCCGGTCGATGCCGGCACCCATGACAGCGCCGCGCTGCGCGTCGGCCAGAGCTTCGACATCTTCTTCGGCGGCGTGACGGGCACGATGAAGTTTCCCTCGGTCACGCTGATGGACGTGCTGTGGCGCGCCTATCTGCGCAGCGGCACGCCGCAATTCCTCCAGCTCTTCTCGACCAGCCTGGATCATATGCTGCTGGGCGGCCTCACCGATCACGTCGGCGGCGGCTTCTGCCGCTATTGCCGCGACGAACGCTGGATCGTGCCGCATTGGGAGAAGATGCTGTTCGACAACGCGCTCATCCTCGACATGATGACGCAAGTCTGGCAGCACAACCGCAACAAGCTCTGCGAGCAGCGCATCGCCGAGACGGTCGCCTTCCTGCTGCGCGACATGCGCAAGGAGGCCGCCTTCGCCACCAGCATCCACTCCGACAGCGAGGGCGAAGAGGGCAAATATTACCTGTGGACCGAGGCCGAGCTCGATGCCGCGCTCGCCGGCACCTTCGCCGCCAAGTTCAAATCCGCCTACGGCGTCTCGCGCACCGGCAATCTCCAGGACGGCCGCAACATCCTGCTGCGCCTGGGCGCGGCGGCGCCCTTTCCCCAATCCGACGCCGACGAGGCCCTGTTCGCCAAGCAGCGCTCGCTCCTGCTGGCGGCGCGGCAGAAGCGCGTGGCGCCGATCCGCGACGACAAGGTCCTCGCCGACCTGAACGGCATGACCATCGTCGCGCTCGCCAATGCCGCCGCCGCGATGCAGCGCCCCGACTGGATGGCGGCCGCCGTCGAGGCGTTCGATTTCGTCGTCAAGGCGCATGGCGACGGCGACCGGCTGCGCCATTCCTGGCGCGACGCAAGCCGCACCGCACAGGGCTACTCCGACGACTACGCCCATATGGCGCGGGCGGCGCTGGCGCTCTACGAATATCTCGGCGACAAGCGCTATCTCGACCACGCCAAGACCTGGGTGCGCGCGCTCAACGACCACCACTGGGACAATGAGCGCGGCGGCTATTTCCTCGTCGCCGACGATTCCCAGACGCTGATCATCCGTACACGTCCTACCGCCGACCAGCCGGTGCCCGGCGCCAACACGGTGATGATCCAGGTGCTGGCGCGGCTCGCCATGGCCACGGCCGACCAGCAATATATCGATCGCCTCAACAGCCTGGTCGGCGCCTTCGCCGGCGAGGCGGCGCGCGCCTACATGTCGATGGGCTCCTTCTTCTCCGGACTGGAGTTCGCGATGAGCAATCTGCAATTCGTGGTCATCGGGCCGCCGAACCACCCGCGCACCCATGAGCTCGCCAATGCGATTCTGGGCCGTGCCCTGCCCAACCGGTTCCTCACCGTCATGAAGCCCGAGGACGACTTTCCCCTGGGCCACCCGATGCATGGCCGCACGATGCAGGACGGCCAGCCTTCGGCCTTCATCTGCCAGCGCGGCACCTGTTCGCCGCCGATCACCAATCCGGTGGCGCTGTCGCAGATGCTGCAGCTTCCGCCCCAGCGCCAGGCGCCGCGGCCGCAATAGGGCGCGCCGGCCGTGCGCAAGGGCGATTGTCCTGGCGCCGCCGGTGCAGTTAACCTTGCCGCTCCCAGCGGGAGGCGCGCATGGCCGGCCAGGATGTGAGGATCAAGAGCAGTCCCGACGGCGACTTCGCCGCCTATCTCGCCGCGCCCGCGTCCGGCCGCGGCCCGGGCGTCGTCGTCATCCAGGAGATATTCGGCGTCAACGCGGTGATGCGCGCCATCGCCGACGACTACGCCGCGCGCGGCTATTTCGCCCTGTGCCCGGATCTGTTCTGGCGGCTCGAACCCGGCGTTCAGCTGAGCGACAAGACCGACGCCGAATGGCAGCGGGCCTTCGACCTGATGACCCGCTTCAACCAGGATGCCGGCCTCCGCGACATCCAGCATTCGATCGATTATCTCAAGCACGGCGTCGCCGGCTGCACCGGCAAGGTCGGCGCCGTCGGCTATTGCCTGGGCGGCCTGCTCGCCTATCTCGCCGCCGCGCGCACCGACATCGACGCGTCGGTCGGCTATTACGGCGTGAGCATTCAGGACAAGCTCGGCGAAGCGGCCAACATCAAGAAGCCGCTGATGCTGCACCTCGCCGCCAAGGACGAGTACACGCCGCCCGCGGCGCAGAAAGCGACCGTCGATGGCCTGAAAGGCCACGCGCTGGTCACGGTCCACAGCTATCCCGAGATGAACCATGCCTTCGCCCGCGTCGGCGGCGCCCATTACGACAAGGCCTGCGCCGATCTCGCCAATGGCCGCACCGCGACCTTCTTCCGCCAGCATCTGAGCTGACGGCGGGCCGCCTCAGCCGGCCGAGGTCAAGGCGTGGATATGGGCGGCGAATTCCAGCGGCGCGCTGAAGAAGGGCGAGTGGTCGGTGTCCATCACGATCACCGGATCGCAGGGCAGCGCGGCGCACATCGCCGCCTGGGCATCCAGCGGCACCGCATTGTCGAACCGCGTCTGGATGAAAGAGCGCTTGACGCGGCCATAGCGTTCCGCCGTCAGCCGCACCGGATCCTGCAGCGGCCTCAGCGGCTCGGCGCACAGCTTCTCGATCGCGCGGGCGGCGTCGGCATCGGAACTGGTGTTGTAGAAGCGCCGGCGGATCAGCAGGTCGCAGGTCACGACCGCGCTGGCGCCGTCGATGGCAAGCGCCGCGTCCATCTCGGTCTTGCTCACAAAGGCCGAGTAGATCGACTCGCCGTCCGGCAGCAGCATCGCCGCGACATAGACCAGCCGGGCCACCCGCTCCGGCATGCGCTCGGCCAGCTCGCTCAGGATGGTGCCGGCGGCGGAATGTCCCACCAGGATGACGGGCTCCGCCTGGGCCCGGACCACCAGCGCGGCGGCATGGACGAACTGCTCCAGCGTTACGGCGTCATGGGCGGTCTTGTCCGCGCCGCGCGCCGGCAGATCGAACGCCACGACCTTATGGCCTTTGCGCTCCAGCAGCGGTACGACCTTCTCCCAGCACCAAGCGCCGTGCATGAGTCCGTGAACCAGTACGATGGTCGCCATGCTTCTTCCCCGTCAGAGCGTACCGAACGGCGACGTTACCGGCGAAGTCTTGACGGAACCTGAAGTTGCAGCCGGAAGAATGAGGCCGGCACGCCGCGTCGCGCCGCTTGCGGCCTGAATCGGCAAACGACTCTCATGATCTCGCGCTTTGCGCCCCAGCCACCACGAGATATCGAGGTTCGAGATGAAAGCGATCCGTTTTTCAGCCCCCGGGGGACCTGAGGTCCTGGACTATGTCGATGTGGACCTTCCACAACCTGCATCCGGCCAGGCGCGCGTGAAGCACAGCGTCATCGGCGTGAACTTCATCGACACCTACCACCGCTCCGGTCTTTACAAGCTGCCCCTGCCGTCCGGCCTGGGCAGCGAAGCGGCGGGCACGGTCGAAGCGGTCGGGCCCGGCGTCACGACGCTCAAGCCGGGCGACCGCGTCGCCTATGCCGGCGCCATGGGCGCCTATGCGGAAGCGAACAATGTCGGCGCCGACAAGCTGGTGAAGATCCCCGACGGGGTGAGCGACGAGACGGCCGCGGCGGCGATGCTCAAAGGCATGACCGCGCAATATCTTCTCAAGCGCACCTATCCGGTGCAGCGCGGCCAGACCATCCTGTTCCATTCCGCCGCGGGCGGCGTCGGCCTGATCGCGGGCCAATGGGCCAGGCATCTGGGCGCAACCGTCATCGGCACGGTCGGCCACGCCGACAAGGTCGATCTCGCCAAGGCGAATGGCTACGACCATGTGCTCGACGCGCGCGATCCCGAATGGCCCAAACAGGTGCGATCGCTGACCGGCGGCGCCGGCGTGCCGGTGGTCTATGATTCGATCGGCAAGGACACGTTTCTGGGCTCGCTCGACTGCCTGTCGGTGCGCGGGATGATGGTGAGCTTCGGCAACTCCTCCGGCCCGGCGCCGGCCGTCGAACCCGGCCTGCTCAGCGCCAAGGGATCGCTCTATCTGACGCGCCCGACGCTCTTTCATTACACCCGCGATGCGGCCGAGCTGCAGGCCACCGCCGACGATCTCTTCGCCGTCATCGCCTCGGGCGCGGTGAAGATCGCGGTGCACCAGCGCTTCAAGCTGTCGCAAGCGGCAAAGGCGCATGAAGCGCTGCATGCGCGCCAGACCACCGGCGCGACGGTGCTCATCCCGTAGCGGCCCGCAGCGGACCGAGGCGGCCTTCCTGAATCAGCAGCGTGGCGGAGTCGAAATACTCCGTCAGCGCGATCACCTTTGCGTCCTGGAACTGCCAGCGGCTGACCAGCGGAAACGACAGCTGGGTGCCGGATCTGCGGTGGGTGAAGGCGACGGTGGCCGTCATCCACACGACGTCGCCTTCGCCGACCAGTTCGGTCACCCGGTAGTGGTTGAGCTGATACGCCGTGGCGATCTTCGCCATGCCGGCCAGGGTGCCGGCGCGGCCCTTGTGGCTGCCGCCGAAGCCGTAATGGGCGGCCGGCGCCTGGCTGGTCCAGACGATGTCCGCATGGATCGCCTCCAGCAGCGGAGCCAGGTCCGACTGCGCATAGGCCTTGAGGATGGTTCGGATGAGCGCCTTGTTCTCCGCGGCACCCATCGGCGCTATTCCGCCGCGATCTTCGGATCGGGACGCAGATAGATCGTGTTTTTCGGCCGCGCCATCACGCGGCGCAGCATCGGCTCGAACGCCGCGATCGGCATGGTGTCATAGGCCGGGTCGAAGGCATTCTGGTCGTGGCGGGCGCAGAACATCGCCGTGCGCTCGAAATGGGGATGGCCGCGGAACCGGTCGCGCATGTTCCGGTCGAGCCCCAGATAGTGGAAGAAATAATAGCCCTGGAAGATGCCGTGATGCTGCATCGTCCAGTAATTCGCCTCCGACACATAGGGCCTCATGATGGTGGCACCGAGCTCGGCATGGCTGGCCGAGCACAGCATGTCGCCGATATCGTGGATCAGCGCGCACACCACATATTCCTCGTCCATGCCGTCGCGATGGGCCAGCGTCGCCGACTGCAGCGAATGCTCGAAGCGATCGACCGCGAAGCCGCCGCAATCGCCCTTGAGCATGTTCAGATGCGCCAGCACCCGGTCGGCCACCCCGCGGTTGAGGTCGGCGGTCGCCGCCACGATCCTGTTCCAGTCCTCCTGGGTGCCATCGACCATGGCGTGGAACTGCGCGCGGTCGGACGGTTGGTCGGTCATGGCGGATGCTCCTGTCGCTGGGACCAGTCTGCGCAGGAACTTTGTCCGGTCAACCGACTTTGGGTGCGCCGGACCCAGCTTGCGACCCAGTGTCGATTATGGTACCGATGCTGGCATGGGTGCGATGCGAAAGATCACGGTCGATGTGTCGGCGGACGATTTGGCCGCGGCTCAGAAATACACCGGCTCGGGCGTGACCGAGACGGTGCGGGACGCGCTCAGGCGAATGCGCGTTCTCGCGGCGCAACAGCGCGCGATGGAGCTTCGGGGGAAAGTGAAGTTCGCCCTGTCACTCGACGAATTGCGGTACGACGGCGAATGATCGCCGCCGACGCCAGCGCGCTATCGGCCTACTTCAAAGGCGAGACGGGGCGAACGGTCGAGCTGGTCGCCACCGCGATGTCCGGCGACCTCCATCTGCCGCCGGTGGTCGTCACCGAATTGCTCAGCGACCCATTGGCCGCGGCCGATATGATCGCCACGGTCTCCCATTTCCAGCTTCTTCCACTGCTGGAGGGCTACTGGCAGCGCGCCGGCGATACACGGCGTCAGCTCCTCGCCAAGGGGCTGCGCGCAAAAACCGCCGATGCGCTGATCGCGCAATCCTGCATCGATCACGGCGTCGCGCTCATCACACGCGACCAAGACTTCCGGCATTTCGCGGCGCATTGCGGATTGCAGCTCGCCTGACCGCCGTCAGAATTCGTCGGCCAATCGTTGGATCGCGTCCACGACCAGCGTCGGCCTTGAAAGCACCGCGAGATGATCGAGCGCCAATCGCTCCACCGGCCAGCCAAGCGCATCGGCCGCGTCGGCGTCGGCGGCATAGGCCTCGCTCAATTGCAGATAGGCCGACGGCATGGCGAGCGGCACGGCCGGAGCGGCTTCCTCGAAATAGGCGAGGGGCAATTCGTCCTGCTCGGCGATGAAGGCGGCGCCCTGCGCGCGATCGGGCAGCAGCCGCTCCATGGCGCCCTTCGGCCACCAGGCATGCCAGGGCGGCAGCCTGCCGTCCTTCGCCAGCCCGCGCAGCCGCGCGCCCAGCTCCGGCGGCACGCCGTCGAACCAGCTTTGACCGGGATGGGGCAGCACCGCGTCGATGAAGATCGCGCCGCGCACCGCGCCCAGAAGCGGCGCCAGCGCACCGGCGCCGCTATGGACCACTGCGACGGCATCCTCATCCGGCACCGCGGCGATGAGCGCGGCCAGCGCCGCATAGAAGGGCCGGCCCTCGCGCAGCGCGGGACGCAGATCCGGCACCATCACGTCATGGCCGCGCGCCCGCAGCGCCGGCGCCAGCGCCATCCATGTCGCGGGCCCGACGAGGGGGCTGTGAAGCAATAAGAGCTTCACGACCCGTCAGGTGTTCATGCTGTCGAAGAAGTCGGCGTTGTTCTTGGCCGAGCGCAGCTTGTCGAGCAGGAACTCGATCGCGTCGATCGTGCCCATCGGCGACAGGATGCGGCGCAGGACATAGGTCTTGGCCAGCGTGGTCTTGTCGAGCAGCAGCTCGTCCTTGCGGGTGCCGGATTTGAGGATGTCGATCGCCGGGAAGATGCGCTTGTCGGCCACCTTGCGGTCCAGGATGATTTCCGAATTGCCGGTGCCCTTGAACTCCTCGAAGATCACCTCGTCCATGCGGCTGCCGGTGTCGATCAGCGCGGTGGCGATGATGGTGAGCGAGCCGCCCTCCTCGATGTTGCGCGCCGCGCCGAAGAAGCGCTTGGAGCGCTGCAGCGCATTGGCATCGACGCCGCCGGTCAGCACCTTGCCCGATGACGGCACGACGGTGTTGTAGGCGCGCCCCAGGCGGGTGATCGAATCGAACAGGATGACGACGTCGCGCTTGTGCTCGACCAGGCGCTTGGCCTTTTCGATCACCATCTCGGCGACCTGGACGTGGCGCGTCGCCGGCTCGTCGAAGGTGGAGGAGATCACCTCGCCCTTCACCGAGCGCTGCATGTCGGTGACTTCCTCCGGCCGCTCGTCGATCAGCAGAACGATGAGGTAGCATTCGGGATGGTTGGCGGTGATCGCCTTGGCGATGTTCTGCAGGATGACCGTCTTGCCGGTGCGCGGCTGCGCGGTGATCAGCGCGCGCTGGCCCATGCCCTGCGGCGCCACGATGTCGATGACGCGGCCGGTCTTGTCCTTGTTGGTCGGGTCCTTGAGCTCCATGTTCAGCCACCGCGTCGGATAGAGCGGCGTCAGATTGTCGAAATGGACCTTGTGCTTGATCTTCTCCGGATCCTCGAAATTGATCGTCGTGACCTTGAGCAGCGCGAAATAGCGTTCGCCGTCCTTCGGGCCGCGGATCGGGCCTTCGACCGTGTCGCCGGTGCGTAGGCCGAAGCGGCGGATCTGCGACGGGCTGACATAGATGTCGTCGGGACCGGCGAGATAGTTGGATTCGGGCGAGCGCAGGAAGCCGAAGCCGTCCTGCAGGGTCTCGACCACGCCCTGGCCCATGATCTCGACATTGCGTTCGGCCAGTTCCTTGAGGATGGCGAACAGCATGTCTTGCTTGCGCATCGACGAGGCGTTCTCGATCTCGAGCTCCTCGGCGAAGGCGAGCAGATCGGTGGGCGATTTGGATTTGAGATCCTGCAGCTTCATGGTCTGCAGGCCTTCTTGAACCGTCATAGTGAATTGCACCTAGAAAACATGGGGGGAGAAGTCAGGTCCGGCTGGCCAAGGCAGAAGAGCGCCGGAAAGCCAGGTTGTCGTCGGAGTTTTCCGGCCCGCGCCGGTCATTTCCGGTTCCGGC
>DASWOE010000168.1:0-7590 GCA_036398875.1 Rhizomicrobium sp. | reverse complement strand
GGACCGTTCCAATCCAGCGGATAGTTGGACCCGTCGAGCCAGGGCGCGGTGAAACGATGCAGCAAGGTCTTCGCCGATGCGGAAGGGCGGCGCGAGCCAAGCGGCGGCGTCGCCAACAAATCCTGAACGTCCGCCGGTCCCGAAACGGTACAGGCACGGCCTATGCATCGGGTCGGGTGCAGGAACCGTTCCCGACGCCAAAGGGCGATCTTCGTCCCGCTTCGGATCAAGAGGAGACCGCCATGCTCCATGTCGAAACAGCCAAGTTCGTCCCGCTTCCCGCCAATGACAGCGAGCCGGCCCATGTCGCGCTGCCCAAGCCGGCGCAGCAGCCCTTTCCCCAGCTGATCGGGCTGGAGATCACCCACTGCAAGCCCGATTGCGTCCGCGCCACCCTGGCGGCCCGCAACGAGCTGTGCCGGTCGGGCAACACGCTGCATGGCGGCGCGCTGATGTCGCTGGCCGACATCATCGCGTCCTGCGGCGCCTATCTCAACCTGCCCGAGGGCGCGGCGACGACCACGATCGAGAGCAAGACCAATTTCATCGGCGCCGCCAAGGCCGGCGAGCCGGTGTTCGCCGAAGCCGTCCCGCTGCATGTCGGCAAGCGCAGCTCGGTCTGGCAGACCCGGATCACCCGCGCCGACGGCAGGCTGGTGGCGATGGTGATCCAGACGCAGATGGTGATCTGACGGCTTTGTGTTGTCGCCGGCGCTGAAATCGCCTTAGCCTAGCCTCGCATCTCTCCGAGGCTTCACCATGGCGTCCACCCAGGCCGATCCCTATGCGCGCGCGGCCGAGAAGTTCGCGCTGTCGTGCAAGCTCGCCAGCGTCGAGGCGCTGATCGACTGGGACGCCCAGACCAACATGCCCAAGGGCGGAAGCTGGGCCCGGGGCGAGCAGCGCGGCGCGCTGGCGCAGGTCAACTCGGAACTGACCGGATCGGCCGAGACCGGCGCCCTGCTCGACGAGGCCGAGGGCTTCGCCGAGGCGCTGAGCGAAGCCGAGCGCGCCAATCTGGCCGAGATGCGCCGGCTTTACGCCCACCGCGCCGCGGTGCCCAAGGACCTGGTGGTGGAGCGGGCGCGGGTCGCCCAGGCGCTGCAGGCGGCCTGGCTCGAAGCCAAGGCGACGAGCGACTACGCCCTGTTCGCGCCGGGCTTCAGGAAGATGATGACGATCCACAAGGAGGTCGCGGCGGCCAAGAGCGCGGCGCTGGGGCTGGCGCCTTACGACGCCATGATGGACGAGCAGGATCCGGGCCTGACCTGCGCCACCATCGATCCGATCTTCGACGATCTGGCGGCCGAACTGCCGGGCCTTTTGGCCGAGGCGCGCGAGCGGCAGGCCAAGTGGCCCAGGGTGGCCGAATTCAGCGGCGATTTCTCGAAGGAGAAGCAGAAGGCGCTGTCGCAGGCGCTGGCGGCCGTGGTCGGGCATTCGCCGCAGACCAGCCGCATCGACGAGGCGCCGCATCCCTTCTCGATGCCGCATTCGCCGGGCGATGTGCGCTTCACCACGCGCTACAGCGAGGACAGGTTCCGCTATTCGGTGACCGCGACGCTGCACGAGGCGGGCCATGCGATGTACGAGCTGAACCTGCCGCGCGGGCTGGCGTTCTCGCCGGTCGGCTTCGCGCGCGGCGCCAGCGCGCATGAGAGCCAGTCGCTAATGCTGGAGATGATGGCGGGACGGTCGAAGGAGTTCCTGCGCTTTCTGGCGCCGTTGCTGCACGACCATCTCGGCGGCGAGGCGGCCGGGTGGGCGCCGGCCACTGTGCTCAATTTCTTCCGCCGCGTGGACGACGATTTCATCCGCGTCAATGCCGACGAGATCTCCTATCCGCTGCACGTCATCCTGCGCTATCGGCTGGAGAAGGCGCTGCTGTCGGGCGAGCTTGGCATCGACGACGTGCCGGGCGCTTGGAACGAGATGTTCGCCAAGCTGTTCGGCCGCGTGCCGCCCAACGACGCCAAGGGCTGCCTGCAGGACATCCATTGGGCGGTGGCGCTGTTCGGCTATTTCCCGAACTACGCCCTGGGCGAGGCGCTGGCGGCGCAGCTGTTCGAGCGCGCCTGCGCCGACGATCCGCAGATCCTGCCGGGCCTGGGCCGCGGCGACTTCGGAGCGTATTTCGCCTGGGTGCGCCCGCGCATCCACGAACAGGCGAGCCTGAAGAGCTTCGACGACATCGTGGTGGGCGCGACGGGCGCGACGCTGTCGGGCGCGGCGCTCAAGCGGCACCTGCGGCGGCGGTATTTGGAGGAAGAGCTGGATTGAACGTCCGCCCGCCCGCAACGGGCAAAATCAAATCCGCCAGCCGGAGCCGGCGGTGAACGCCTGATAGAATTCCGGCGTGTAGGCGCTCTCCGGATCGGCGCGGACATTGCGGTCGAGCAGCTCGGCATCCTTGCCGACCAGAATGCGCCAGCGCTCCGCCTTGACGCCGTCGAGGATGATCGTCGCGGCCTGCGCCGCGCTGGTCGGCGCGTTGTCGCGGAAGGCGTCGCCCATGCCCTGCACCAGCAGCACGATCTGATCGTCGCCCATCTGGGAGGTGTCGATGCCCAAGGCCGCCATCGCCTTGCGCGCGCCCGCGGCATCGACCGCGTCGCCGGAGAGGATCTTGCGCGAATTGTTGACGATCTCGGTGCCGATATGGCCGGGCATGACGACCGAGCATTTGATGTGCGGCGCGTTGACGGCGAGGTCGGTGATCAGCGCCTCGGTGAAGCCCTTGACCGCGAATTTGGCGGCCGAATAGGCGGTGTGCGGACGCCCCGGCCCGATCGAGGCCCAGAAGCCGTTGACGCTGGAGGTGTTGACGATGTGGCCCTCGCTCGCCTTCATCAGCAGCGGCAGGAAGGCGCGCACGCCGTGATAGACGCCGCCCCAGCAGACGTTGAAGGTCTTCTCCCACGCCGCGCGGTCGCCATCGACGAACGAGCCGCCGCCGCCGATGCCGGCATTGTTGATGAGCAGATGGATGTGGTCGGTATCGAGCGTGCGGCGCACCGCGCTCGCCCAGGCAACGACCTGGTCCTCGATCGAGACGTCCGCAACGGTGGAGACCACCCGGGTGCCTTGCGGCGCCTGGGCGAGCGCAAGGCGCTCGGTCTGCGCCATGTTCTCCGCCGAGACGTCGCACATCGCGACGCTGCAGCCTTCGGCGGCGAGCTGCAGCGCCAGTTCGCGGCCCATGCCGGTGCCGCCGCCGGTGATGACGGCGATCTTGCCCGCGAAGTCCTTCATGGCTGTCTCCCGATGGTCCGACCGGGGCGCAGTTTCGACAAAGCGCGGCGGCGAGGCCAGGGAAAACTCCGGCCCCGCGCGCCTTGACGACGGGTAAGCCTTAGAACTTCTGGCCGAATTTCAGGCCGATGGTCCGCGGCGTGTCGGTCGCGATATAGGGTTCGCGGCCGCAGGTCTGCGTCGTGCATTGGGCATAGCGATAGAGATCGGCGCGCTGGTCGAACGCGTTGAGCACCGCCAGCTCGAGCGACCAGCGGTCGTTCTCGATCCCGACCGTGAAGTCGAAGGTCGCGAAGGCGCGTTGCAGGCCGACCGCGCCGCGGATCGGCTCCAGCAGCGACGGCGCCGGCGGCACGGGCACGGGATTCTCCGCCATGATGCGCAGATCCGCCCAGCTGTTGCTCTGGAAGACCATGCCGCCCTGGACATGCGCCAGGTATTCCTCGAACGGGAATTCGTAGCGCGCCGTCCAGTTGGTCTTGAATTTGGGCGCCGGCAGCGGCGTTCCCTTGGGGGCGTCGGGACCATAGGCCTGCCCCGGACCCGGACACACCGTGACCCCGACCTTGCCGCAATAGTCCTGCGTCAGATGCGAGTCGTTGTAGGACGTGTTGCCGTTGATGGTCAGCCCATCGACCGGCTGCCAGGTGATCTCGCCTTCGACGCCGTAGATCCGCGCCGCGCCGGCATTGTGGATCTCGGTGAAGGAGTTGGCGCCGAGGAACGAGAACTGGAAGTGGTTCCAATATTCCGCATAGGCGGCGCCGTTGACGATCAGCGTGTTGTCGAACCAGGAGGTCTTCCAGCCGAGTTCGTAATTGGTCAGCCGGTCGGGCTGATAGGGACCGATGGGCGGATCGGGCGGCACCGCCGTGCGCCGGTTGATGCCGCCCGGGCGGAAGCCGGTCGACCATGTGGCGTAGACCATGCGGTCGTCGTCGATGCGCCAGGTGAGGTTGACCTTGTGGGTGAAGCCGCTCTCGTACACCGTCTTGTCGAGGTCGGTGCAGGGCGTGCCGACGACGATCGCCGGCCCGTTGCATTGCGACACGCCGGTGTGCGAGCTCTCGTCGGCGGAAAAGCCGAAGAAGCCGACCAGCGAGTTCTGGGCATAGAACACCCGCCCGCCGAGCGTGAGCGTGAGATCCTTGGTGATGTCGTAGGAGGCCTCGCCGAAGGCCGCCACGTCGCGGTCGTAGCGCGACTGGTCGGTCAGCCAGAGCGTGCCCGGCCAGCCCGGCACCGACAACTGGCCCACCAGCGGCGCGGCGTTGGTGTCGGACAGATTGGCGACCGTGTAGTTCTGCAGGATGTAGTGGCCCTGATGCTCGTAGAACAGGCCGCCGACGAAGCGCAAAGGTTCGTCGGCCGGCGACGAGACGCGCAGTTCGTGGCTCATCTTGGTGAAGTGGTCCTTCTCCAGGATGTACTGCGACGGATTGATGAAATTGCCGTTGTTGTCGTAGATGTACGCGCCATAGCCGTACAGCGCGTCGTAGAAGAAGGAATAGTCGGTGTAGTCCGACGCGGCGTTGATCTGGCGATCCATGTAGCCGCCCGAATAGACCACGTCGAAATTGCCGATCTTGCCTTCGATCGTCAGCGCCGCCTGCACCCAGTCGTCATGCGTGAACTCCGGGAAGAAATGCTGGACCTGGAGATCTCCGACCTTGGGATCGTATGAAAAAATGCCGCTGGTCTGGGTGTGCTGCGCGATCACCGTCGGCGTGATCGTCCAGTCATTGTCGAGCACGTATTGCAGCGCCGCACGGCCGCCATAGGAATCGACGCTGTTGAAATCCTTCTTGACCAGCGCGGAATTGTCGACCGTCGCGCCCGAGGTCGGGAACGTGCGCGTGCCGTGGACATTGTCGATGAAGCCGGCGTCGTGTTCGCTGAAGCCGACCAGGCGCACGGCGAGGTCGTCGGCGAGCGGGATATTGACGAAACCCTCGGCTTCGCCGCCATAGCTGCCGTGATCGACCGTGTTGGCGCCGACGTCATAGGCGGCGGAGAAGCCCGACGGATCGGGCTTGTTGGTGATGATGCGGATGGTGCCGGCTTCCGAGCTTGCGCCATAGAGGGTGCCTTGCGGGCCGGACAGCGCCTCGACCCGGGCGATGTCGTAGACATGGACGTCGAGCGCGCCGCCGATCGTGGTGATCGGCTGCTCGTCGAGATAGATGCCGACCGTCGGCAGCGAGCCGGAGTGGTTGCCGTCGCCGCCGCTCGACACGCCGCGCATCGAGACATTGGCGAAGCCCGGTCCGCCATTGCCGGCGCCGGCACCGCCCACCGTGTAGGTCACGCTGGGCAGGAATTTGGCGTAGTCGGCGAAATCGGCGACGTGCAACTGGGCCAGCTTCTCGGCGGGCAGGGCCTGGATGCTGAGCGGCGCCCTCTGGAGGTCTTCGGAGCGCTTTTCGGCCGTCACCACGACGGTCTCGATGCCGGTCGATTTCTCGACATCGGCCGCATGCGCCGCCGTTGCGACGCCCGTCAACATGGTGGAGGTCAGCAGCACCTGCCACAGCGCCGGCCTGCCCCTGCCCGAAATGCCCCGCATGACTACCCCCCCGCCTGCCCGGCCGAGGCCCCCATTTCTTGCAACTGTCACAGGTTGTGCGGGGCATCCGGGACCGTCAATGGCGCCCGGCCGACTCGATGCAAAAAAATGCTGCACTGCGTTAATTCGCGGCAGAGCCCGTGTATTCCTGCAACACTGGTCCGAGGGCGTGCTTCAGCGGGT
Organism: Rhizomicrobium sp.; assembly: GCA_036398875.1. Classification (GTDB taxonomy): domain Bacteria; phylum Pseudomonadota; class Alphaproteobacteria; order Micropepsales; family Micropepsaceae; genus Rhizomicrobium. Next base: position 1,589 of record DASWOE010000168.1, on the reverse strand, counting down.
CGAGCCAGGGTTCGTAATGCTGCCACTGGTCGATGCCGCCGCGAAAGATCGGCTGGCGCACCTGTTCAGAGCTGGCGGTGCGCACGGCCCGGTCGTTTTCGTAGAAGCGCAGGCATTGCGGCTCGAAAGCGAGGCCGCAATAGGCGAGCAGGCGGCGGATCTCGGTTTCGGGATCATCGACCATGCGCTCATAGAGCACGCGATGGACGCGGCCTGGCAGGACGCGGTCCATATGCGCCATGAGCGCGACATAGTCCGCGTAGTAGCGGCCGAGCTCGGCCAGGTCGTAGCTGAAGCCCTGGCCGCGCGCGAAATGCTGCTTGAAGACGGAGAAGCAGCAGCCGAGCGGATGGCGCCGCGCGTCGATGATCTTCGCATGGGGCAGGATGAGATGGATCAGCCCGACATGGGCCCAGTTGTTCGGCATCTTGTCGATGAAGACCGGGCGGCCGAGCTTGCGCTGCACGCTTGTGCGGTCGAGATATTCGCCGCCCAGCGCGCGCAGGTCGCCGGCCTCCAGCGCCGCGAGGATTTCGGGATAGGCCGATTCCTGGCTGTGCGATTTGCGGCCCGACAGCCGGCGCGCGATGGCGGCGATGTCGGGCAGCTCCATCGTGCCCTCGACCTGGCTGTGGGTGGCGAGGATCTGTTCGATCAGCGTCGAGCCGGAGCGCGGCAGGCCGAGGACGAAGATCGGATCGGGCGCGCGATTGCCCTGCCCTAGCCGCGCGGCGAAGAAATCGCGCGTGAACAGCGCCCGCGAGCGGCGGACATGGTCGGCCGTCTCTTCGGGATCGTAGCGCACCGATTTGCGGCGCAGCGCGTTGCCTTGCGCATAGCGATCGAACGATTCGGCGTAGCGCCCTTCGTCCTCCAGCGCCTTGCCGAGCGCGAAATGCAGATGATAGCGGTCCTCCTCGCCGATGTCGGCGCGCGCAAGGCCGGCGGCCATCGCCGCGATGTCGTCGGCGCCGAAGCGCACGGTCTTGAGGTTGGCGAGACTCCACCAGGCTTCCCCCAGCGCCGGCGCGAGCGCGATGGATTTGCGATAGGCGGCGACCGCCTCGGCCTGGCGCCCCACCGCTTTCAGCGCATGGCCATAGCTCATCCACGCCTTGGGCTGCTGCGGAAAGGCGGCGAGGACGTCGGCATAGCAGGCGATGGCCTGGGCATATTCGCCGATCTGGCCATAGGCCGCGCCCTTCAAGGCGCGATAGGCGGGATTGCGCGGTTCGGCCTTTTGCAGGATTTCGATCTGGGCGATCGCCTCCTGCGATCTGTTCTGGCGATGGAGCACGACGGCATAGTTGTGGCGCGCCACCGCGAAGGACGGCGCCAGTTCGATGCAGCGCGCCAGCAGGATCTCGGCATCGCCATAGCGGCCGAGCCGGGCGCCGATCTCGGCCAGCATGCGCAGCGCGGCGATGTCGTCGGGATCGGATTTGAGGTAGTCGCGCAGCAATCTCTCCGCGACCGCGAGCGTGTTGGCGCAAAGCGCCGCCGCCGCTTCGAGCAGGCGCGGATTCCGGGTGGCGGCGCCGATCTGCCGCACGCGCGCATCCGCCGCCGCGTCGTCGTCGCCGGCGAGC